>JAPHTE010000410.1 GCA_026196445.1 Lysobacterales bacterium | reverse complement strand
GAGACCCGTCATGACAACATCCCCCGCACTCCTCGCCCGGCTGGCCCTGGTATCCGTCCTGGTGCTGAACGCCACGCTGGTTCTGGCTGCTGAGCGGTCCGAACGCCCCAATATCCTGATCGCCATCACGGATGATCAATCCTGGCTGCACACGTCCGCGCAAGGCAGTCCCTTCGTGAACACGCCAAACATTGACTCGATCAGCGAGCAGGGCCTGCATTTCTCCAACGCCTACGCCGGATCACCCGGTTGCTCGCCATCGCGGGCTACCCTGCTCACCGGGCAGCACCACTGGATGATCGGGCCCGCCGGCACGCACGGCAGCACCTTCCCGCTCCAGTACGAATCCTACGTGGACGTCCTGGAACGTGCCGGCTACAAGGTCGGCTACACCGGCAAAGGCTGGGGTCCCGGCAATTGGTACATGTCGGGCCGCACGCGAAGCCCCGCCGGTGACGAGTACAAGGAAGTGAAATACAAGGAAGACGAGGTGCCGGTAGGCATCAACAAGATGAACTACGCCGCCAACTTCGAGCGCTTTATGGAAAGCCGCCAGGACGACCGGCCGTTTTATTTCTGGGTGGGCTCCCATGAACCGCACCTGCGCTACGAGGAAGGCCCGCGCACGGAAGAAGAACTGGCGACAGTAGTGGTGCCCGGCTTCATGCCCGATACCGCTGCCAGCCGCTCGATGCTGCTTGACTACGCCGACGAAATCGAGCATTTCGATCGCCACATGGGCCGTATCCTGGAAACGCTGGACAAAGCCGGCGAACTGGAAAACACACTGATCATCTTAACGGCCGACAACGGCATGCCAATGCCGCGGGCCAAGGCCAACGGTTACGACTACGGCATCCACGTGCCCTTGTACATGCGCTGGGACAAGAAGGGGCAAAAGGGCCGGGTCATAAAGGGCCCGGTCGGATTTACCGATATCTCGGCAACGATACTGGCCGCCGCCGGGCTGACCGTGCCGGACCACTACGTCGGTCGCAACCTGTTGCCGTTGGTGCTGGGTGAGAAAAAGGAACTGGACTACCAGCATGCCGTGTACTCCGGTCGGGAGCGCCACTCCTCGTCCCGCTATCACAACCTCGCCTACCCGCAGCGCATGATGCGCCGCGGCGACTTCCTGGTGATATGGAGCATGAAGCCCGAACGTTACCCGGCCGGGGCTCCGCGCAATATCGTGGATGGCGAGCTAAGCCCGCCGCACAGCGCCTATTTTGACATTGACGATTCAGTCTCCAAGCGCGAACTGCTGGCCAAATACGACGATCCCTACATCGGCAAATTCTTCCACCTGGCTGTGGACAAGCGCCCGGAATGGCAGTTTTTCAACGTCAGCAAAGACCCCGCGTGCCTGAACGACCTGTCACAGGACCCGGATCACACCAAGTTGTTTGCCGAATACCAGCAGCAGTTGACGGCCACGCTGAAGGAGACCGGCGATCCGCGATTGAACGGCTACGGCTACGTGTGGGAGGATCACCCGCGCACCAGGGGCATATTGCGCTATTTCCCGAAGCCTGAATAGCTGCCGGGGACGCATGACGCCACCCAGCCAACCAAATCGACCTCCGCTTCGGAGGCGAGTCACCGAGCGGCTTTACCGCTGGCTGCATACACTGAGCCTGGGAATGCTGGTCATCCTGTTCACCGCCGGCATCCAGGCTCGCGATACCACCGGCGTTCCGGAAACCGTTCACACGACGTCCCTGGAAGCCGGCTGGGAATTTCCGCCGCAATCCGCGCGGACGCGCGCTTACTGGTGGTGGCTGAATGGCAACGTGACCAGGGCATCAATCACCCGGGACCTGGAAGCCATGCAGGCCAGGAACTGGGGAGGGGCCGTGATTTTCGACGGAGGGGGAGCCGACGCCAATAAGAACGACCAGGTGAAGCACGGGCCGGATTTTCTCTCGGCGGAATGGAGGGATCTATACAGGCACGCGCTGCACGAGGCCAGGCGCCTGGGCCTGGAACTCAGCCTGAACATCCAAAGTGGGTGGAATCTTGGCGGCCCCATGGTGACCGCCAGGGACGCCGCCAAGAACCTGGTCTGGTCAGAACTGCAAGTGAATGGCCCGGTCGCGTTCGACGCTGTCCTGCACATGCCGGAGCTGCGCGACGATTATGGAAAGGAAGTCGCTGTAGTCGCTTTCCGCCTGCGTGAAGACCTGGCGTCCGATCGCCCACCGATGCAGAGTTGGCGGGAAAAGGCCCTGCATGACAGACTCAACCGGTCAGCGCCGAAAACCGCATTTCTGCTGGAAGATGTAGAAGGCCAACGTGGCGAACAGGACGCCTTGGTCGGGGAGGTTCTTGACCTTAGCCAACAACTCGAAGCCGAT
>JAPHTE010000471.1 GCA_026196445.1 Lysobacterales bacterium | reverse complement strand
TCACGCAGGTTCACTGTTTCGCCCCCTTTAACTTCCCTTTCGTTCAGTTTCAGAATATGGGCATAGTCGCCGGTTAAGCCAAAGCGGCCAATTTCGGTGTCAACCGTGTATACGAAGCGTATATCGAGAGAATCAGCTTCCAGGAAAGAGGAGTTGTAAGGTGTTCTCCACAACTGATCAATAAAGGATATGCCGGTGGTCGGATCTGATATACGTACGACGCGCAATGCGTTGGCATCGCAGTCAGCCTGGGGCAGGTTCCCCAGCACACATTCCCACTCGTCTGAAAGCAGGGTATTGACATTCGGCGTTTCCACACGGCCTTCCAGTTCCTGGTGGATGAAATCGGCCTGGAATTGCAGGTCGTCAGTGATATCCCAGGAAAAACCATACCAGAAGCTTGAACCGGTCTCGGCATCCAGCGGCTCCTCACCTTCGCCCAGGTTCTGCGCGCCGGTACGGCGTGAGAAAAACGAATCAGAATCGCAGTCCCCTGTGTATCCTCCCGCCTCGAATTCTGCTGCGGTCAGTTCGTTACCCGGGTTCTGGATATTGTAGATTTGCCAGCATTGCACCAGGTCGTAACCACCCTGGAAAGAGCCGGTGTCCACAAATACCAGTGCCATATCCGGTGCCCGGAAGCTCTCTGTGTAACCGGCCCGGATCAGCAGATTGGTGCTTGGGCGGTATTCCAAAGTTGCACTGGGTGTGAAATCGCCACCGAAGCTGGTTGAACCACTGTCGTAGTCGTCGTAACGGCCAGCCAGGTTCAGGGTCAACGAATTCAGGATCGGGATACGCAGCTCGCCGCCAATGGCGTAGCGCTGGCGGTCGCCGCCACCGGTGTAACCGGTCAGCTTGTACCAGTCGGAACCCACCAGAGGGGCCAGGATCGGGTCACCCCAGTAATCGGTGTCCGGTGCGTCGTTGCCGATGCCTTCATCCGGGACGTAGTTGAAATCGGTGTCCTGGTATTCGACCACGAAGGCGTAGGACAGCGGGCCTGCATTCATTTCGAACAAGTCACCGGACATCTGGAAGCTGAAGAAATGATCGGTGCTCTCATTGCCGTAGGTATGCATGCCGATGGCATTGCGTACCGTGTCAGTGACATCCGCAAAGCCGGACGTGGCCCATGGGAATGCCAGGTCTTCACCGCAACGGCCGCCGCACCAGAACTGGCGGCCAAAGGGGCTCAGGCCAACATTCTGACCGAGCATATCGTCAATTACTTCACGCCATTTGAACCAGGGCAGGGCGGATTTGAACTCGTAGTTGGAGTACGTGTAGGAGGCTTCCCACTCGTGGAAGTCCCTGAACGTGCCGCGGGCGCCGAGCACAAAGGTCAACGCATCGTCTTCGTACTGCTCATCCAGGTTCATACCGAGTTCTTCGGAGGTGAATCCGCGCTGCAGGAAATCCGCGTCATAGTAATAGTTCCAGTACGGATCCAAAGCGTAAGGGTTTATGATCTCCTCAAAAATATACTTGGCGCCATAATGTGATGAGGTTTCGCTGCTGTAGTACAGCAAGTCCGTAAATAACTCCGTACCGTTGTCACCGATTTCCAGGTTGCCGTTGAAGTAGGCTGAAATGGCTTCCTTCTCATTACGGAAAGCGTAATCCTGTACGCCATTGTGGCCACAGAAATAACCATGCGGGTCGCGGTACTCGAGGGTCAGCACACCATCGGGACCGGGGCAGCCACCGGCATCTCTCGGGTCGTAGTACCAGGGATCAAAGCCAAAATACTCGTTCCACACATTAACGTAGTAAATTTGGCGGTTCGGAATAGCCGGATTGATATTCTGGTAAGGGTAATCCGTCTCTTCGTCATAATTCTTGTAATCACCGCCCCGTAATCCGTCACGTTTCGAGTATTCGAGGGAGAGGGTGTAGTTGCCACGGTCGAAGGTCTTGCCGTGCATGAACTGTATACGTGTATCGTTCTTGCTGTTCTTGGTTTCGGTTGGTGTACCCCACAGCACGTTCAGCGTGTTTGCGTCAATGTCCTTGCGCAAGACGATATTCACAACGCCGGAAACTGCGTCGGAGCCGTAAATGGCCGAAGCCGCGGTGGCCAGCACTTCGATACGCTCGACCGCTGCGGTCGGGATCGCGCCGTAGTTGAAAACCGACGTGTCGGATTGGTAAGCCGCCGGGTAATTGGTCAGGCGCCGACCGTTGATCAATGTCAGGGTCTGGCCCACACCAAAACTGCGCAGGTTGATGGTTTGCACGTCCGGTGTAAAGAGCTGGGACTCCGGCCCTTCGACCACCAGGCCGTTGTTGACGGCCAGGCCGTTGAGTGCTTCGTACACGGTGACGTAACCGCGCTCGGCCATCATGTCCTGGTCGATCACGTAAACCGGTGACGGGCCTTCGAGCTCTGAGCGCTTGATACGTGAACCGGTCACGTTGATACGGTCAAGAGAGACAGATTCGTCTGTTTCTGTTGC
>JAPHTE010000387.1 GCA_026196445.1 Lysobacterales bacterium | reverse complement strand
GCGGTGATGGGTTGCATCGTCAACGGCCCAGGTGAAAGCCGCCATGCCGATATCGGTATCAGCCTGCCCGGCACCGGAGAATCACCCTCTGCCCCCGTGTACATGGATGGCGAAAAGGTCACCACTTTAAGGGGGGAGGGGATTACCAAGGAGTTCCTGACCCTGATTGACCGGTATGTTTCGGAAAAGTACCAGGGCTGACGCTGAACCATTGACGGCGGCTACCGCCGATCGCCACCTGCTTTACCAGTCGGCGGTGCAGGACGTAGAAGCGGAAATCGACTTCATCGAACAGACCTGGTCTGAACTGCGGCAGCGGCCTGCCGTGCTGCTGCGTGAGGATTTTTGCGGCACCGCCAATACGGCCTGCGAATGGGTTCGCCGCCATCCGGATTGTCAGGCCATCGGCATCGACAGCGACGCCGGAGTGCTGGAGTGGGGCAGGCAGTACAACCTGGCGGAACTCGACGAATCACAGGCGAAGCGTATCGAGTTATTGCTGGCAGACGTGTTACACGCCAGTACGGACCTGGCCGACATCATCCTGGCCATGAATTTCAGCTATTACCTGTTCCTGGAGCGTGACGACTTGCGCCGCTATTTTGAGTGTGCGCGGGACGGGCTGGTCGACGACGGCATCCTGTTCCTCGACGCCTACGGGGGTTACGAGGCGCCAATGGTGCTGACCGAACCGCGTGAATGTGAAGACGAGGACGGCAACGAGTTCACCTACATATGGGAACAGGCTTCGTTCAACCCGATAGATTCCTGCATGGACTGCCACATCCATTTCGAATTCCCCGACAAGTCACGCATGGACAAGGCGTTTTCCTACAACTGGCGACTGTGGACCCTGCCTGAAATCCAGGAAATCCTGTTTGAAGCCGGGTTCTCACAGGTGGACGTTTACTGGGAAGGCACCGACGAGAAGAACAACGAGGGCAACGGTATTTACACACCCTCGACAGTCGGAGACGCGGATCCAGGCTGGGTGTGTTACGTGGTGGCGCAGGTTTGATTTGACCGCACATATCGTCACCATGCCTGGCGCATTAATTGTTGAACATCTGGATAAATCTGATTTGTTTGCTAGACTTGACACAACCCGGCCTGGTCAATGATCAGCAAATACACCGAGAGGAGACACTATGAAACTCCAGGAAATGTTTCATGATTGGGAAGACGTAGAAAAACACCGTGCCAATACCGTCATTTTCGCCGAGCGGGATCCGGCTGACGTGATGTACGTCGTTCTGTCAGGCGAGGTCGAGCTCACACTCGGCAGCGAGCCCCTGGGTATCGAGGGCAAGGGCGGCATGATCGGTGAAATGGCAATGATTTACCCGGCAGGCACCCGCAGCGCCACGGCGACAACGCTTTCCAAGGTGAAACTGGCCAGGCTGAACCGCGACCAGTTCCGGTCGTTGGTCGATGAGAACACCGATTTTGCCTTGCACGTCATGGGGGTGCTTGCTAACCGGCTCATCGTTGCCAATTCTTTCATTGCGCAGTTGTCGAAGTAATTACGAGAGAAACACCTGATGTCAAAAATATGGAGATCAGAGGCTCTTTAATGCTTGGTCTTGCCACTCGATTTGAGCAACAACCTGGTCCGGATTCAAGCGAGTAACGACAAGCAGTAAGTTGGCAGTACCGTCACGCACGAAATCAACCACCACCGCATTATCGGATTGTTCGCTGTCTGAGAGCTTAACCTTGTCCATTGATGCCGGGCGGATGTCGGCGCTGATTTTAAGCAGGCGAGGGCGCCGCTTGACCTTGCCCAGGTAACGCGTACGGGCAATGATTTCCTGGCCCGGGTAGCAACCCTTGCGGAAATTGACCGCACCCAGTTCATCGTAACCCAACCACTGCGGCAGGAACTGGCCGCTGCTTGCAGGGCAAAGCCATGTGACGCCGCGCATTAATTCTTCTGCTTTCCAGGCATTCACCGCTCCTTCACTGGCGTCGTCGATCGTTTTGATATCCATGAGTAACATGGACCGGTCCGTTCCGGGTATTGGAATAACGGTTGCCAGTTGACGGGCATTGGCAATGGTTTTCTCTTTAAGACCGGCTACCGCGTGCTGCTCCAGCATCTCGATTTTGACTTGCGAGCGCAGCACGTACATGCGTAAACGGTCGGTCACCGTCTTGACCAGGGATGTCGCCATGACGATGTAGTAGTCCGTGCCCTGCCGGCAGACGATCATCAGCGCCAGTACGCGGCCCTTGGGCTCGCAATAACAGGCGAACATCGAGCTGCCCTCAGCCAGGCCGAGCACGTCATTACTGAGTTGGTTGTGCAGAAAATCGCCGGCGTCGACACCACTGAAACGGACGGTGGAAAGGTATGGAATTTTGGTCATTTGTATCAGTTTCCCGCATCAGGCGGTGGGTAATCAATCCGATTTCCAATATTAACGCATAGCCCGTAATGAAGATGTTGTATTATTTGCCCGGGAAAAAGAATGAGCCGGTCGCCAGGCCGGACCAACAGATTTGATCAAACGACGGACAATGCCACAAAGCGGATCACTCACACTCAAGCTCGCACGCATTAATGATTTTGCCACACCGGTCCGCGTGATTCTTGGTTTGGCCCTGCTGGCGGCAATTCTGAGCCCCCGGCCAATTTTGACATCATGCATCGTGATTTTGGTTTGCATCGCCGGGTGGACAGTATTTACATTAGAATTTTCTAAATTAAATTCCGGAAACTCGACAGTGACCATTTTTTCCGATGGGCAGATCAGGTTAGAATTCAGCGATGAGTGTGCAGTCGCGGGGCTACTTGACGGTCAGCAATGGTCCACCCGTTACCTTGCTATTCTGCGGGTAAAGACCGCTGATGGGATCCGGTATCTACCGCTCCTTTGCAGTCAACAGCGAGCTGAAGATTACCGGCGCCTGGTGATGTGGCTCCGGCAGGATATTTGCAGGGGCGCCAGTCAAACCCGGGCGTCCGGCATTTGACCCCGTCGCGGGTCCTTGACGGCATATCCGGCTGTGTGGGAATGCCAGTAGCGATGGTTAAGGCCGTCGCTTCATCTTTAAATAATGAGGGAAGAGTTAAATCATGACCTATAACGACAAAGTCGTCAGACAGTTCGTCGTAATGACCGTCATCTGGGGTATCGTGGGCATGCTGGTGGGTGTGGTCATCGCTGCACAGCTTTGGATGCCGGCACTGAACCTGGACATACCCTGGCTGAGCTACGGGCGTTTACGGCCATTGCATACCAACGCGGTCATCTTTGCCTTTGGCGGCTGTGGCCTGATCGGCACCTCGCTGTACGTGGTGCAGCGTACCTGCCACGTACGGCTGATTTCCGACAAGCTCGCAAGCCTGGTGTTCTGGGGTTGGCAACTGGTAATCCTGTCTGCGGCAATTTCGCTGCCGATGGGCTGGACCCAGGGCAAGGAATACGCCGAGTTGGAATGGCCGATCGATATCCTGATCACGGTGGTTTGGGTGGCCTACGCGATCCTGTTCTTTGGTACCATCGTCAAGCGCCGGGTGAGCCACATTTACGTGGCCAACTGGTTTTATGGCGCCTTCATCTTAACCATCGCACTGCTGCATATCGTCAATAACCTGTCGATACCGGTCGAGTTGGACAAGTCCTACCCGATCTACACCGGGGCCGTCGATGCCATGGTGCAATGGTGGTATGGACATAACGCCGTGGGCTTTTTCCTGACAGCTGGTTTTCTTGGCATGATGTACTACTTTGTGCCCAAGCAGGCGGAGGGTCCGGTGTATTCCTACCGTCTCTCAATCGTGCACTTCTGGGCATTGATCGCCATCTACATGTGGGCCGGGCCACACCACCTGCATTACACCGCACTGCCCAACTGGCTGCAGTCCCTGGGTATGGTGTTTTCGCTGATCCTGCTGGCGCCGAGCTGGGGCGGCATGATCAACGGCATCATGACCCTGTCGGGCGCCTGGCATAAATTGCGCACCGACCCGGTCCTGAAATTCATGATCGTGGCGTTGAGTTTCTACGGCATGTCGACTTTCGAAGGCCCGATGATGTCCATCAAGACGGTCAACGCTTTGAGCCATTACACCGACTGGACTATTGGCCACGTGCACTCCGGCGCGCTGGGCTGGGTCGCCATGATGACCATCGGTTCGATGTACTGCCTGATCCCGAGGCTGATCGGTGAGAAGAAGATGTACTCGATCAAGGCGATCGACATCCACTTCTGGACCTCCACCATTGGTGTCGTGATGTACATCACCTCGATGTGGATTGCCGGCGTGATGCAGGGCCTGATGTGGCGCGCGTTCAACGCAGACGGAACCCTGACTTACAGCTTCATCGAAAGCCTGGCCGCGACCAAGCCCTATTACGTGGTCAGGTTGCTCGGCGGCCTTTTGTTCCTGATTGGAATGTTTTTCTTTGCCTGGAACACATACAAGACGCTGAACAGCAAGAAGATGGAGCCGATTCCTGCCTCTGAACCTGCAGACTGGGGAGAGCACGCATGAG
>JAPHTE010000301.1 GCA_026196445.1 Lysobacterales bacterium | reverse complement strand
TGTTACGAATTGGCAGGGTGATCCCCTCTGGGCCGCTTTCAAACGCTGGCAGCGAAATGCGGGTAAACCTGAAAATGACGGGCCCGGTGAACGGCCCGAACTGTACCCGGACTAAGGAACCTGCAATCAACCCTGCGCCAGTGGCAAGGCGGTCGTGTGCTTGGTTCCACGCAGCACGATGCTGGTGCTAACCGTCTGCACGGCGCGGCAACTCAAGAGGTGCTCATTCAGTAGCCGGTCGTAGGCGGCGATGCTTTCACAGATAACCTTGAGCGTGTAGTCCTGCTGCCCACTGGTGGCGTAACACTCCAGGATTTCCGGTCGTTCCGCGATCATGCGGTCAAATTCCAGCAGTGAATCGGGGTGGTGGTCCTCCAGGGAAACGTTGGCAATCGCGGTGACGTGCAGGCCGACTTTTTCCGGTTCCAGGATCGCGACATTGGCCCGGATCACACCCTGTCTCTCGAGCCGGCGCACCCGTCGCCAGCACGGCGAGGTGGATAATCCCACGCGCTCGGCCAATGCCTGGCTGGATAAACGGCCATTGCGTTGCAGTTCATCGAGTATGCGATAGTCAATCTTGTCCATTTGAAATAATTATCTCGTTAAATAGCTATTGAACAGTATATATATACCAATATTGTAATCTAATAAGCAATATATAGAAATATATTGTTTGATAAATAGTATAAACTTTTCATTAGATATACACAGGGATAACAGATGGCCAAATCGAGTAACTACGCATCCCGTCAACCAGACGCCGACGGCATCATCCATTACACGGATGAGGAGAACAAGGTCTGGGCCGAGTTGATAGGCACCCAGCTGCCGTTGCTCGAAGGCCGGGTGTGCCGCGAATACATCGACGCGCTTGATGTCATGGCGTTCCCGCGTGAGCGGATTCCGCAGTTACACGAGGTCTCGGCCGTGCTGCAGGAACACACCGGCTGGTCGGTGACGGCCGTACCTGCGTTGATCGATTTCACCAGTTTTTTCGAATTGCTGGCAACACGCCGTTTCCCGGCTGCGACCTTCATCCGGCGACGCGAGGATATTGGCTATTTGCAGGAACCGGACATTTTCCACGAGGTTTTCGGGCATACGCCGCTGTTGACCGATTACCGTTTTGCGGCGTTTACCGAGGCTTATGGCAAGGCGGGCCTGGCGGCTGACAAAAAAGATCACGCGATGCTCGCGCGGCTGTTCTGGTTTACCGTCGAATTCGGCTTGATCGATGCCGGCGACGGCCTGCGCACTTACGGTGCCGGGATCGTTTCTTCACCCGGAGAACTGAGCTATGCACTGGAAAGCGACAAGCCGCAGCGCAAGCCGTTCGACGTGCTGGATGTTCTGCGCACACCCTACCGGATTGATATTTACCAGACCGTTTACTTCGTACTGGAAAGTTTCGACACCCTGTTCGATCTGGCGCAGAAGGATTTGATACCATTCATTGGCCAGGCACGGGCACTGGGCATGCATGAGCCGACCTACCCTTTAAAAACCACTACCTGAAGCAAAAAAGGATTCCGGATGAACGAAGTTTGTGATTTGAGCAACAAACATTGTGTGCCCTGCGAGGGTGGGGTGGACAGTATCGAGCGCGAGGCGGCGGAAAAAATGCTGGCTGATGTACCAGGCTGGTCCCTGTCCGATGACGGCAAAATGATTAGCCGAAGATTTAACTTCAAGGGCTTCCTTTCGACCATGTCGTTTATCAATGCCATGGCCTGGTTGGTGAACAGGGAAAACCATCACCCGGATTTCTCGGCCGGTTACAACTATTGCGATGTGAGTTTCACTACGCACGCCATCGACGGACTGAGCGAGAACGACTTTATTTGCGCTGCGAGGATTAACGCGCTCATTGAAGATTGAACAATAGCGCGCCGCAGGAATATAGCCGTCAGGCGTTATTTACCCTTTCCGTTGTCGCTGACGAGTTCTACCTGCAGCGGGCCGATACCGTCGATGTGCACGTCACGCTGTGGGAAGGCGATGGTGATATCGCGCTCGCTAAACAGTTCGGATACCCTGAAGCGGATATTGCTGCGAATCTGGCGCAGTTCGCGTTCGCCGCCCACGTTGCACCAGAATATGGCGTCAAATATCAGGGCGTTGTCGCCAAAGTCCTCGAAGATGACGCGTGGTGCCGGGTCATGCAGCACATCTGCCTGAGATCGAACAGCCTCCTCGATGGATTCGGCTACCTGCTGTGGCTGTGAGCCATAGGCAACGCCGATACGGATAGTTGTGCGGATTTGTTGGTCCACCAGGGTCCAGTTAACGACCACGCGTTCCAGCATCTGGCTGTTGGGTACCAGGATATGTACGCCGTCGACACGCCGGATACGCGTGGAACGGTTACCGATACGTTCAACCACCCCGGTGTGCTGGTCGATCTCGATGAAGTCACCGACCCGCACCGGTTGCTCACTCATCAGTATCCAACCACTGATGAAATTGTTGATGATGTTCTGCGCACCGAAGCCGACACCGATGGCGACCGCACCGGTCAGGAATGCAAACGAGGCGATGGGAATGTTCAGCAGGCTCAGGGCTGCGAGTATGACGCCGATGATCAGCGTGTAGAACAGAACCCGTTGCAGCGTTTGAATGGCATTAGGGCTGAGTGAGGTTTTGCGCAGACGCCTGCTGAATATTCTTTCAAACAGCCTGCTGACAACATAACCCACGACCAGCAACAGGCCCAACAGGATGAATTGGCCGACGCTATATTGGTGGCCACCAGCCTGGAATAACTCAAAATTCCAGAATGCCCAAAATTTTTCCATGCTTAAGTTTGACACAAATTTTTATACAAGAGATAGCTAGATTTCGCTTGCGCAGGTATGAGGGCAGGCATTCCCGCTGGGGGCATCGCAGCAGTTACCGGGGGGCGGTCCACAAGAGACGTTGTCAGCGATCCGTTGGTATCCAGTTTTCCCGCAGATATGCCTCGCGAAAACCCTGCTTGAGGATGTTTTTGTACGAGTGCTGCGGGTCACCCGGTACCGCTTCGCCGGTCATCGTGACGATCCTGGTGCAACCCATATCGATGGCGGCCCGGATGCGGGCATTCAAAACTGCACTCTGG
>JAPHTE010000237.1 GCA_026196445.1 Lysobacterales bacterium | reverse complement strand
TTGAAATGATCGTGCGTACGTGCAGCATACCGACGACGTCATCGATGCTCTCCCGGTATACCGGCAGGCGGGTGTAAATGGTCTGTGACAATTGGCTGAGAATGTCTGACCAGTCGTCGTTCAGGTCGATACCGACAATTTCCCCGCGCGGGACCATGACGTCCTCGACCGATGCCTGCTCGAGGTCCAGGATGTTGACCAGCATGCGCTGGTCGTCATTGGAAATCAGTCCGCCTTCGGTGACCAGCGTTCGAAGCTCCTCCCGGTCCAGGCGTTCTAGCGCTACGACATCGGTTTTGACCCCGAAGGGTTTTAGCAACAGGTTGGCGAAGGAGTTGACCAGCCAGACCACAGGGTTGAGCAGCTTAAGCAGCACGACCAGCACGTATGAAGCGGGAAAAGCGATCTTTTCGGGGTGCAGGGCCGCGACAGTCTTTGGTGCGACCTCGGCAAAAATCAGCACGATGACGGTCATCACGAGCGTGGATATCCAGATGCCGTTATCGCCATACAGGCGCATGGCGATGACGGTGGCAATGGACGCGGCCAGGATGTTGACCATGTTGTTGCCCAGCAGGATCAGGCCGATCAGGCGGTCAGGACGGTCCAGGAGTTTCTGAGCCAGGCGCGCACTACGGTGGCCCTTGTTGGCCAGGTGCTTGAGCCGGTACTTGTTGATGGCCATCAGCCCGGTTTCTGAACTCGAGAAAAAACCGGACAGTGCGATCAATACGAACAGAATAAAGAAGAGACTGCTTAGTGGGATATCGTCCAAGTAGGGTGCGTTCCTGTGTGGGGAATTATATGTGCCAACTGCGTTCCAGGATTATTTCCAGTACCAGCTTGCTGCCGAAATAGGATAGCAGCAGGATGACGATTCCGGCGAGAGTCATGCGCACTGCAACGCGTCCGCGCCAACCTCTTTTCCAGTGCCCCCATAAAAGCGCGGCAAAAACCATCCACGCCGTGATGGACAGAATGGTCTTGTGGCCCAGGTGCTGGCCAAACAGGTCTTCGACAAATATCAGGCCGGTTGCCAATGACAGCGTCAGTACGACAAACCCGGACTTGATCAGGTGCATCAGCATTTCTTCAAGCGTTTCCAGGGCCGGCAGCGTCTGGATCAGCGAGTTGAAATTATGCTGACGCAAAAGGTGGTCGATGGTGGTGATAAAAATGGCGTAAACGCCGGCAATGCTAAGCACACCAAAGGCAACGATCGAAGTGATAATGTGCACCACCATGCCGGCCGATTGCTCGGTAATTTCGAGTATTGGCGCCTGGATCAGGCCCTCGCCCACGAGAATCAGCACGGAGATAGGCAGGGCGGCCAGGTTGGCGTCAAACAGGCTGTTTTTCATCGGGTATGTAGCCAGCGGTATCGCGACCGTGGCCAATGCACACAGGGACATCACGTTAAGCAGGCTGACCTGCGGTGTGGCAGGGATCAGCCAGTGCTGGGCTTCCGCCCAGGTGTGAAACAGGACGCCCAGTAGCGTGAAGGCGACCGCGACGACGCGTTTGCGGTCTGACAATCCGGCCACCGCCAGATACAAAAAGATCACGGCTACCAGGTAGCAGGCGGCGGTTATCAATAATATCTTGTCGTGCATGCGAATTCGGTGCCAATGATTGTTTAGAATATCCGGTCAGCCGCTATAATACCCGACTGCTTAATCTTGGAGTAAACAATGTTTGACAGCCTGAGTCAAAGACTGACCCAGAGCATGCAGAAATTGCGTGGCAAGGGGCGCCTGACCGAAGACAGCATCCGGGAAACCCTGCGCGAGGTGCGCATTGCGTTGCTCGAAGCCGACGTGGCGCTGCCGGTCGTGCAGTCGTTTATCGCGCAGGTCAAAGCGCGGGCGCTGGGGCAGGAAGTCATCAGCAGCCTGCAACCGGGCCAGGCGCTGGTCAAGGTTGTTCACGATGAACTGGTCAGCGTCATGGGCGAGGAGAATGAAGCCCTTGATCTCAATGCCGCACCGCCGGTTGTCGTTTTGCTGGCGGGTTTACAGGGTTCCGGTAAAACCACCACCACGGCCAAGCTGGCAAAACACCTTAAAGAAGTAGCCAGGAAGAAGGTCATGGTGGTCAGTTGTGACGTCTACCGGCCAGCGGCTATCGACCAGCTGGAAACCCTCGCCGAGCAGGTCGACGTTCTGTTTCAGCCATCCAACATCGCCGACAAACCCGTTGACATTGCCAGCCAGGCACTGGAGGCGGCGCGCCGCCAGTTCGTGGATGTATTGCTGGTGGACACCGCCGGTCGTTTGCACGTCGACGAAGGCATGATGGATGAGATCCGGCAGTTACATGCCGCAGTAAACCCGCATGAGACCCTGTTCGTGGTCGACTCCATGACCGGCCAGGACGCGGCCAATACGGCCCGGGCCTTCGGTGATGCGCTGCCATTGACCGGTGTCGTGCTGACCAAGACGGACGGTGATGCACGTGGTGGTGCAGCGCTTTCGGTGCGCCAGATCACCGGCAAGCCGATCAAATTTGTCGGCGTGGGTGAGAAAACCGATGCACTGCAGCCGTTTCATCCGGAACGAGTCGCTTCGCGTATCCTCGGCATGGGTGACGTATTGTCGCTGGTCGAGGATGTACAAAGGCACGTGGACCAGGACAAGGCGGAAAAACTGGCTCGCAAGATCAAGAAGGGCAAGGGCTTTGACCTGGTAGATTTCCGCAGCCAGCTGGAGCAGATGCAAAGCATGGGTGGGCTGGGCAACCTGGTGGACAAGATGCCCGGGATGGGTCAGCTACCCGAGCAGGTCAAGGACCGGGTCAATGACCGGCAGACGGTCAGCATGATCGCCATCATCAACTCGATGACTCCGCAGGAGCGGCGGTTCCCTGATGTCATTCGCGGATCCCGTAAACGGCGCATCGCGGCGGGTTCAGGCACCAACATCCAGGAAGTCAACCGCATGCTCAAACAGTTTTCCCAGATGCAGCGTATGATGAAAAAGTTTGGCAAGGGCGGCATGAAGAGCATGATGCGCAAGATGGCAGGTATGAAAGGTCAATTGCCACCGGGTGCGTTCTAGTCGCTGAAAAGGGTTAAAGAAGCGGTACGATCAAAGGGGTCAGAGCCCTTTTTCGCAAAAAGGGCTCTGACCCCTTAAAAAAAGCACAAGCCATTGTTTTCTTTTGGTGCAAATGTGTTTACAATGCGCGGTTCCGTAGAGTCGGCTCAACGATTACACGTGTGGCCGGAATAAGCAACGGGTAAAGCCAGGTTTGACATGCGGTCAAGAGGCTTGCCCGGCCATTGAATTTGATTTTTTGGAAAAAGGTTTTTGGAATGGTAAAGATTCGACTGGCGCGAGGTGGCGCTAAAAAGCGGCCTTTCTATCACATCGTTGTGGCTGACAGCCGCAAAGCGCGTGATGGACGTCGTATTGAAAGGATTGGGTTTTATAACCCGCTGGCGAAGGGTCAGGAAGAACGTCTCCGTGTTGACCTGGAGCGCGTTGACTACTGGACTGGCGTTGGTGCCCAGGTCAGCGAGCGGGTGCAGAACCTGGTGTCACAGGCCAGGAGCGCCGCTGCCTGAAAGGCCAGTGGCTTGATGTCATCGGGCCCGCGTGATGAACACGCAAAAGAAATACGTAGCACTGGGTTATATTTCTGCGGTCCACGGCATCAAGGGTTGGGTCAAGGTACATTCATGGACCCGGCCGATGGAAGCAATCCTGGGCTATCGGCCCTGGTTGCTGGGAAAGGACAAAAACCCGGTCGAGATTATCGACGGGCGGAGACAGGGTAAAGGTTTGGTTGCATCGTTGCCGGGTTGTACAGACCGGGACCAGGCGGCCAGGCTGGTGGGACAGCAGATTTTTGTCGGGCGTGCGCAATTGCCGCCGGCGGCTGAAGGTGAATATTACTGGTCGGATCTGGAAGGCCTGGAAGTTCACACCATCGAGGGCGAGGTCCTCGGCCGTGTTGAGCGGCTGATGGAAACCGGCGCCAACGATGTACTGGTTATTCGTGGACACCGGGAGCACCTGGTTCCGTTTATCCAGGGACAATATGTTGTAAATGTTGACCTGGAGGCCGGACTGATAGAGGTCGACTGGGATCCGGAGTTCTAGATGCATCATGCGTATAGACGTGATCACACTGTTTCCGGAGTCAATGGTCGATTTGACCGGCCTGGGTGTTACCGGGCGAGCCATCCGGGATGGCAAGGTCGAGTTGAAAACCTGGAACCCGCGGGAACTGGCGCAGGACAACCACCGCACGGTGGACGACCGGCCTTACGGTGGTGGACCTGGCATGGTGATGGCGGTAGAGCCGTTGCGTTCGACCATCCGCGCAGCCCGCGAGGCGGCCGGTGGCGAGACCCGGGTCAGCCTGATGGGCCCGCAGGGCCGCAGGCTGGACCAGGCGGGTGTGGAAGAATTGGCGGACAGACAAGGTTTGATACTGGTCTGCGGCCGCTACGAAGGCATCGATGAACGGGT
>JAPHTE010000453.1 GCA_026196445.1 Lysobacterales bacterium | reverse complement strand
GGCTGATGTCTTTAATTTGATCCAAAAACTCTGCCGGTGGAGGTATGAGCAGCGCCGCTTCGAGCTTGTCTTCGAATGCTTCCGCCTCGCGTGCTGCAGCTTCGAATTCCGGCGTGGATTTTCGCGCTTCATCGGTACCGCTTTCCCGTCTTTTCGGGTCCGCGCCAATCAATTTTCTGAATTCAGAAAAGTTCATGGACATTGCCCGTTACTCCATCCTTTTGCAGATTTTTTTTCAATTTTTCACGCGCCCTGAATAACTGGGTCATCACGGCGCTGTTGCTGATTCCGAGTTGATCGGCTATTTCAGCGCAACTGTGACCGAATACAACCTGTAACAACAGTGGATCACGATATTTTGCATCCAGTTGCATGATACCCGTGCGCAACAATTCACGTTCTGCACGCTCATCGGGCTCCAGTTCGACTTCATCCGCCACGACAACCTTTTCCATATCCGTAAACTTGGGTACCTTGCGTTCGAACGTGCGTGCGAATTCACGCCGCAATATGGTGATCAGCCAACCCTTGGCGGCCCCAACGTCTTTCAGTTTGTCCAGGGCCCGCCACGCCCGCAAAAAGGTTTCCTGGACCAGGTCCTTGGCCAGCGCGTCGTTGCCACAGATCCACATTGCGTAACGATACAGGTCTGTCGAGTATGACTCGGCCAGCTGGTTGAACAGCGCAGTTCGGTCCGTTTCATGCCTCATGACCGGATTTCCGGGTTGTTTATTTCAAATATCAACAAAATTCTCGGTTAACCTTTTTTCAGGCACAGGCGTCCACATATGGGATAATACGATTATATAGGGAAACCCGTTTTATACATGGAGTGTGAAATATTAAATCCCGGGTTGGTTTTTTGTTAAACCCCGTTGTGACTAATGGCACTTAAAGCACGTCCCATAAACACGGCAGTCTGTGTCTTGATCTCACCAACGGTTAAGCCTTAACCTTGTTTAGTTTATTTTCAGCTGTGTAAATACACCGTTTGGTGGGAGTAAAAAGGATGAGTATGAATTTCGATCAGGCCCGATTCAACATGGTGGAACAACAGGTCAGGCCATGGGAGGTCCTGGATTCGCGGGTGCTCGAGTTATTGGAAAGCACCCACCGGGAAGACTTTGTCCCGGTCAGGTACCGCAAAATGGCATTTGCCGACATCGCCATCCCGTTGGACCATGATCAAAACATGATGAAACCAGTCGTGGAAGGCCGCTTATTGCAGGCCCTGGAATTGAAAAATGACGAAACGGTTCTCGAAATCGGAACCGGCAGTGGATTCATTACCGCATGCTTGGCGAAAATGGCAAAACACGTGGTCAGCGTGGATATCTTTGAGCAATTTTCAACGGAAGCTGCCGACAGGTTGAAAGAAATCAAGCTAGACAACGTCGAGTTTGCAACCGGTGACGTCATGGGTGGTTGGCAACCCGAGCATGCCCACGATGTGGTCGTGGTAACCGGATCCGTCCAGGATATACCGGATCACTTCCGTGGCTGGGTCAACCCGGGTGGCCGTCTGTTCGTGGTTTGCGGTGATTCACCGGCCATGGAAGCGAAACTTTTGACCAAGCTGAATGCAACCGAATGGCGTGAAGAAAGCCTGTTCGAAACAGACCTGGCGAGACTGGTCAATGCAGATAAAGCGCCGGAATTTGAATTTTAAGGGATATTAGGAGTTGGTTATGCAGTTCAATACCAGGAACCAGAGATTGTTGATCGCTACCGCGTGCTTGGTGGCTTCACCGGCTTTTGCCGTGGACCTGGTCGGTGTGCACGACCTGGCGGTCAAGAATGATCCGCAATTGCAAGCCGCGGCTTATCGAAGAGATGCGGCCGGTGAAACCAAGCGCCAGGCCTGGTCAAACCTGTTGCCTTCCCTGAGCGGTTCAGCAACCATGAACCGGGGGGACAACGAAGTTTCCGTGGCCGGTACAGTGGTGTCAGAAAGCGATATTGACAATGAATCTTACGGCCTGAGTTTTCGCCAGTCCCTCTATGCGCAAAGCAACTACGAGAACCTCGATATTGCCCGCGGCCAGGTTGGTCAGGCCGAGGCGACTTACAACCTCGCTTACCAGAATTTCCTGGTCCGTGTCGCCGGTGGTTATTTTGGCGTCCTGACAGCCCAGGACGGGGTTATTTTTGCCGAAGCTGAGGAGCGCGCTTTGCAGCGCCAGTTTGAACAGGCCGAACAACGTTTCGAAGTAGGATTGACAGCGGTCACTGATGTCCATGAAGCCAGGGCCGGTTATGACAACGCCCGCGCCCGCGCCATTGTCTCGAGAAACAACCTGGCTGACGCCAAGGAAGCCCTGTATGAGCTGACCGGGCAGTATTTTGATGATATTGATCCCCTGCAGGAGGTGTT
>JAPHTE010000325.1 GCA_026196445.1 Lysobacterales bacterium | reverse complement strand
GTTGATGATTACTATCAACTTCTTGGAGGAAATGGTCGCAACGGTGATGGTGTCAACCTCGCCTGGCAAACCTTTACCCGCGCCGGCCTTGACCGGGATCAGCGGCGTGTCGGGACCGGCGAAGAACTGGTTGACATAATTCATATCCTTGTAAATCTTGTCGCCGAGACCCGGGGTTTCCTTGCTGTCGAGCACCTTCATGCCCATCAGTTTTCCGGTACCCGGATTCAAGCCGAAGATGACCAGGATCACGTCCTGGAAACCGGATTCGCCGCGCGACATGGCCACGCCGTTGAGCCGGTTGTCGGCGTCATAACCGACGTAGATACGCTTGTATTCCGCCTCCTTGGCGCCTTCAGGCAGGGTCAGCGAAAGTGCGCCGTCCACCAGGTAGTAGGTGTCGTAGTGCTCGGTGCCTGGTGTGACCTCGTACACCGCCAGTTTCAATTGTTCCGCCTTGTAGGCATCGATCAGCGGCTTGGTATGCTGGTTGACAAGAACCAGCAGCAAACCCGCCAGCGCACCGGCAATCGCCAGCGTGGCGATCAGGCGGAAAGTGGATGCCTGTTCTTTGGTAGGCGCGTCCTGTTCGGGGGAAGCGGTCAGGTCGTTGACCTTGATCTCGTCGGTCATGACGCGTCCTCCTGCTTGGTCTTCTTTTTGCCCGAGGTGCCGAACAAGCGTGGTTGGGACGCGCGGTTAATGAACGGCACCAGCGCGTTCATCAGCAGGATCGAGTACATCACGCCCTCGGGCAGGCCGCCCCAGATCCGGATGATGACGGTCAGGAAACCGATGCCAAAACCGAACATCCAGCAGCCCTTGGCACTGACCGGCGACGTCACCATGTCGGTCGCCATGTAGAAGGCGCCAAGCATCAGGCCGCCGGAAAACAGCATGAACAGCGGTGGGAACTGCGATACACCAAGCAGGTAAAAAAGACCGGACACTGCGAATACCGTGGTCAGAATACTCAGCGGGATGTGCCAGTTCAGGTGTCCACGCCAGGCGAGATACAAGCCTCCCAGCAGAATCAATACAGCTGAGGTCTCACCCACAGACCC
The DNA here is from genome assembly GCA_026196445.1 of Lysobacterales bacterium. GTDB lineage: Bacteria > Pseudomonadota > Gammaproteobacteria > Xanthomonadales > SZUA-36 > SZUA-36. Next base: position 6,403 of record JAPHTE010000325.1, on the reverse strand, counting down.
CATCGTCGTGCCAAGCAACAGATTGCTGACCGGTGCGACTACCGGCTCATCGGCAAACTTGAGTATGCCCAAAGGAGTTGCCCCTGTGACTACGTCGGCCGTCGGGCTCATGAAGGGCAGGGCAAAGTTGGAGCCAAACAGCGTCAGCCAGTTTTCGGGCCGGACCGGCCAGGTGGTGATCGCCACCGGGAAAGCCGCCTGCAGAAAGGCGCGCCCGACCAGCGCCGGGTTAAAAATATTCTGTCCCAGGCCGCCAAAGACGATCTTGCCAAACGCCATACCAAAAAAGCCGCCCAAAAACGCCATCCAAAGCGGAAAACCGGGTGGCAGTGTCAAGCCCAGCAACAGTCCGGTAATCATTGCGGAGCCGTCTGATATCGAGCCGGGTTGCGACCCGAACAGGCGTTCGGTAATCAAGCAGCCGGCCGTGGCGGCGAGGATAACCAGCAAGGCGCTGGGGCCGAAGAAGTAGATTGACGCGATGATCACCGGCACCAGGCTGAAGACCACCGACCACATGATCTGGGTCGTGGACTCAGGTGAGCGCACGTGGGGCGAGGCCGTGATTTTTACGCTAGTTCTCATGTTGCACCGGGGCCATTATGCGATTTTTCTCAGTTGGGTTTTCGACATGACAAACAATTGCGACAAGGGGATATTGGACGGGCAGACGTACGAACAGCAACCGCACAACATGCAGTCGTTCAGATTGGCTTCCGTGACCATCTCCTCGTAGCGCTCGGCGCGCGCCATGGCGCCCATCAATTGCGGATTCAGGAAGATCGGGCAGGCGTCCAGGCACTTGCCGCACCGGATACAGGGCATGATGTCCTGACGCTTGCACTCGTCCTTGGTGAGAACCATGATGCCGCCGTTGGCTTTCAGGATCGGTACATTGAAATCGGCCTGGCCCTGGCCCATCATCGGGCCACCAAAAACGATCTCGGCCGCGTCCTCGGTAAGGCCGCCGCAGTGCTCGATCACGTCACGCAGCTTGGTACCGAACGGGATCACGTAGTTGCCCGGCTTGCGGATACCTCGGCCGGTAACGGTGATGATGCGTTCGATCAGGGGCTGCCCGGATGCAAATACGTTGGCCACGTTGGCCGTGGTCGCCACGTTCTGCACCATGGCGCCGATTGCGCTCGGCAGTGCACCGGATGGCACCTCGCGGTCCATGACCGCCTTGATCAGCATCTTCTCCGCACCTTGCGGGTACTTGACCTTCAATGGCTGAACCGTGACGTCCAGGTCATCCGGCCTGGTCTTTTCCATGACCTCGATGGCGTCGGGCTTGTTGGCCTCGATACCGATCACGGCGCGGCTGATTCCCAGCGCCTTCAGCTCGATGCGGATACCCTCGTAAACCTTGTCGGGTTGCTCGAGCATGACCCGGTGATCCGACGTCAGGTACGGTTCGCATTCGCAGCCGTTGACCAGCAACAATTCGACCGGCTGGTCCTTGGGCGGGCACAGCTTGACGTGGGACGGGAACGCCGCACCACCGAGCCCGACGATACCGGCCTTGGCGATTTCCTTCGATAGCTCGGTTTCCGGAACGTCCTGCCAGCGTGGCACGATGCGCGGCCGCTGCATCTGCGAGGAGTTCGGGTCTACATCGATTCGAATGGACGGAACCATGTTGCCACTGGGGTGTGGCCACAATTCGATCGATTTGACGGTGCCCGCGGCGGTCGCGTGTACGGCCGAGGAGATAAACCCGGCCGCCTTGGCGATGACGTCTCCACGCTCGACACGGTCACCAGGCCCCACCAGGGCTTCGGCCGGCGTGCCGATATGTTGTGACAAGGGCAGCACGATTTCCTTCGGAAAAGGGAATCGCTGCGAGGGAATCCCTGCGGTGATGTCCTTGTTTTCCGGCGGGTGGACCCCGTGTTTAAAACTAAGCAGACCTTTCATCTGTGAAATATCCAGTCAATATCCGGTTAAAACTCAGTTAAAGGGTTCTGCACGCTTGATCAGCTTATCCAGTCCTTTCTCCTTTGGATTCAGTGGGTCACCCGGGTGGATGCACTCGGCCGGACAGGCTTCGGCGGCCGTTACGAGCTGCTTGAAAGTGCCTGCTTTCGGGTCACCGATGGTGGCCTGCTGGTCATCGTTGTATACGAACATCTTCGGATTGACCTTCAGGCAGTCGTCGCACGAGGTGCAGCGCAGGGTGTCGATGTAAGGTTCATTACCCATGAATTCGTCATCGTCTTCCGCCGCCGCCGGCGCAGGCTCTGCCACGGCCGCCTCAGCTGCGGGTGCCGCTGCCTCAGCAGCAGGTGTTGGTGCTGCGGGCTCTGATGCGGCCGGCGCCGCGATACTGAAGTCTGCCGGCGTCTCAAAAGTCGGACCGTCCCAGTTTTCCGCCTTGTCCAGCAACTGGCTCACGGTGGCATCCGCGTTGCCCTTCAACAGGCCTTCAGCCATCCTTCTCGCGATCAACAGCGGGTACTGGGTCGTCAGCTTGGCGATCTTGGTCTCGTACTCGGACTTGAGTGCGTCGATCTTGGCGTCGAGTTCCTCTTCGAGGTCCTCGGCCACGGTGTCGCGCATGTGCTCGGATACATCGATACCGGCCAGTTCTTTCAACTGGGCCCAGTACTGCAGACGTTCCTCGGCGAGTACTGCGATTTCGGGGGATACTGCAATCTTGCCCAGGTGCCGCTCTGCATCAACCACGTAAATGAACGGAGTTACATCCTCGCGCTCATCGGCATCCAGTTCCAGGTACTCGTGGAACAGGACCAGTTCGTCCTCGCCATTGGCTTTCTTGAAGTAATGGCGGAAACGCGCTTCACCCATCGCCCAGTCGGCGGTTGTGACTGGCAGTGTCATCTTCTGTTCTGCACCTTCATCGTCAACATACGCCAGCTCATAGGTGGTCCATGTGTCCAGTGGCGAAGGATTGCCTTCCAGGTCGATGCGTTCGGAGAATGTCGTCCCCGCATCCGGATCGAACACGATATTTGGCACCGCGCGGCTTTCCAGCGCGAGCTGGGCAGCGTCGGGGGCGCCAAAGTCCGCCAGGCCCCACTCCGGAGGACATGGCGTATTGAGGATGAACAGGGCGGGGCGCCGCGCCTGCAGGCCCTTCAGCACGTTCTGGATCAGGTGCGCCGGGGTCGCCTGCGAAGACTGCATCACGAATACGCCACGGTGGGCCATCGCGATCAGGGCGAGTTCCTTGCGGGTCTCTTCCTTGCCGTGCTGGTCCATACCGTATTCGGCCATGTCCGATACCTGGCCGGTAAAGCCCGAGGTACAGGCCTGGCCGCCGGTATTGGAGTACACCTGCGTATCGACGACGATCACGCGGATCGGCTTGTTGGAAGCCATGACACGGGACAGGTTCTGGAAACCGATGTCCATCATCGCGCCGTCGCCACCCACTGCGAACAGTGGCGGGCACAGCTTGAATTCCTCGTCGGAGAACTGTTCCCAGTCGAAATCGGCGAAGAATGCCTCGTCGGTCTCGGCATCGTAGGTGTCCGCGAGCAGTTTTTCTGCACGGCGCACGGATACGAAGCCGTCGCCCATCTTGCGCATATGCCCTTCGAAGATGCCCACGGCAACCGAGGGTGCATCCTGGAACAGGTGATTCACCCATGGGAACGGGTACGGGTTGTACGGGTACGAAGAGCCCCATACCGAGCTGCAGCCGGTGGAGTTGGTGAAGCCGAGATTGGCCCGGCCACGACCACTCGGACCTTCTTCGTAACGCCACTTGAGATCCTTCAATTCCTCGATGGTCTTGCGGATCAGCAGAACCTGTTTCTTCTTGTCGGTGTCGAGGGCGACCAGCAGTTCACTGGAGTCCTCGGGCACCTCTGACAGGTCGGTTCCGGAGATCAGCAGGTCGTGGGCTTTCCCGTCGAGTTCCTTGACCAGGCGCTCCAGGCGCTTGACCTGTTCTTTTACACGTGGGCTCATGAACGCGTTGACCGTGGACAGCAGCAGGTGGACCGTGGTCTTTTCACCACAACCCATGCAGGCGCCATCACCACCGACCATGGACATGTAGTTGCTCTGCTTGAGCAGCAACGAAGACATGACGCCGATACCGTCATCGAGACTGGAAATCTTGATGTACTGGTCATCGGTTTCGGGCAGGTTGTTCCACAGATTCCAGTTCTCTTCCAGTGTTTCCTGGAATTCATCGGTCTGGCGCACGCTGGTCAGTGCGCCATCGGCGCAGACTGCGACGCAGATGTCACAACCTTTACAGGTCTCGGGGTTAACGGTAATTGACAGCAGGCCGCCACTACCCTTCTTCTTGCTTTCAGGCACATCGAAGAATGGGGCGGTCTTGGCCAGCGGGAAGTCCGCCAACGCGGAGTAAACCAGGTTGTACTGTGCATCGACCTCGGCACGGCGTTCGGCCTCCCAGTTGGACTTGTCGGCCACGGTCTTGTAGGCCTGTGCCAGCACGGTGGCAAAGTTCTTGAAGGTGCCGGCGGAAATCAGCTTGCGGGATTCCTTGCCTAAATGCTTGATGATCTGGGAGAACCTGATCAATGGCTCCTGCGGAGTCGAGACTGTTGTGACCGCAGCTTCCAGGACCTCTTCCACCGTGCTGACCACGCCGGGAATGGCGGAGTCGGGGCACTGGGTCCAGCACTTGGCGCAGCCGGTGCATTTTTCCGGCTCGAATGCTGGCACGTTGAATCGTACCGCAGACATGTTACGCATGCTGGAGGTGGCGGCGGGGATAGCGGAAATGGCCGTGAACGGGTCGGCGATCGGTTCCTTGCCGGTCTTGTACTGGACACAGACCTGGTTCCAGAAATCGCCCTGGTTGCCGACGCCAACGGCAGCATCGATTCCTGCCATGGCACGTGGGATCAGCGGCAGCAAATCTTCGTGACCTTCGTCCGACAGGCCTTCAACGTCGAGAGTGTGCAGTTCATCGTAACCGCGTGTAATGACACGTACATTGTCTTCGACAACCTGTTCGCCGAGGTGACCGAATTTCTTGTTCAACTGCTTGCGAATGCCCTCGAAAAGGCGCTCCCTGGACAGGTCGTACTTGCTCATCAGCGGCGCGGCGTGGAAGAAGGCGCCCATGAACGCAACACCCTGCATGCGGTAACGCAGTTCGGCTTTCGAAGCCTCCGACAGAGCGATATTGAAGCCGTCGACGGAAAAGACCTTGATCTTCTTGGCGCGTATGGTTTGCTGGGCAGTCTTCGGAAAGCTGTTCCACAGTTCTTCACCGGTCAGTTCGCTCTGGATGATAAATACACCTTCATCGCACAGGCCCGCCAGCGGGTTCGAATGCAGGAACACGTTCGGATCGGGCGACAGCACCACGTTGACGTGCTTGAGTTCGCAATTCAAACGCAGGGGTTCGTGTGACAACATCGCGTAGAACGTTGTCGGCTGGCCTTTCTTTTCTGAACCGTATTTCGGGTTTGCCTTGATGTTGAAGCCGAGCAGTTCAGCTGCGGTCATGGCGAGGTTCTTACCCATCGTGATGGCGCCCCAGCCACCTACGGAGTGAATACGCAATTCCACCGTGTCTTCGGGGAACAGGTCCAGTTCACCGGCACTCGGCAGGGCGAGGTCAGCGACGTGCGGATAATCGGCGAGAATCTTCTGCTGCCAGATTTGCATCTTGGGCAGCGGCGTGTCTTTCTGGATGAAATCGATGCCGAGGTAGAACTGGCGCCGCTGGCGGCCGTTCTCCAGCATGTTGTCAATCGCGGCGATAATGTCGCCGGGTTGCAGGTCACGGCTGCCCATACCAAAGCAACCGGAATAGAAATACGGCACCTGCTCGGATTTCAGCGAAGCCAGGCCTTCATAGGGCAGCGTGCCATTGCCGGCACGGCCATTCTCGACACCCTGGGCCATCGCGGCGCGGATTTCCCGGATCATCGGCAACTCGACCGCCAATGGTTGGTCAGTGCGTTCGAGGACCACTGCGCCCTTGACTCCGGCCAGCATGTGAGTGACCTGGTCGGCGGGGAAGGGCCGGAACATGACCATGTTCAGAACGCCAACCTTCAGGCCACGTTCCTTGCGCAGGTAGTCGGCGACGACTTCGGCGTTACAGATCACGGATCCCTGGCCGATAATGACATACTCGGCGTCTTCCATTCTGTAACCCATAACGCGGCTGTATTCACGGCCGCTCAGTGCAGCGTATTCACGCATGGCCTGGTCGGTCAGGTCGGCAATATGGTCAAAGTAGAACGGGCGCTGTGCCGCGACACCCTGGGCGTAAGAGTCCTGGTTCTGGACTGTACCGATCATCGCGGGGTAGTCAAAATTGTACAATTCGGGAATCCGGCGCCGGTATTCGCCAAACACGGCGCGTTGAGCAGCCGTGGGCGATTCGATCATGTCGGCCGGGTCGCCGAGGTATTCTTTGACCAGTTCGCGTTCGGGCTCG
>JAPHTE010000240.1 GCA_026196445.1 Lysobacterales bacterium | reverse complement strand
GGCGTCCCAGGGTTCGGCATTGACACTGCTCGCATTGCGCAATATGGAGTCGATGTTGTCACGCGTCAAAAAGGCATACAGGCTGCCCTTTTCACCCACAGCCAGGTTCAGATCAATGGTAAAACTCTGTTCTTCACTTTCCTGCAATCCGATGACCGACTCGGCGTAGTCTGCCCGGGCATTGAAGTAACTGAGGTTGACGCCAAGCCTGTCCGTCAGCGTCAAGTCGAAATCGGCCACAACACGGTCGCGGTCGCGGTCGGCCTGGTTAAATTTGCGCATCAGTGGATGGTCCACCGGGCCGCCGTCATCCAGCTGCAGGTAATCGTCGATCTCGCGCTCGGCGGACTCGAACTTGAAGCGCAGCTGTGAGCGCAGGGTGGGATTGGCTTTCACCTCGCCCCATACGGTGGTCTCCTCGCTCTGTTCCACGGCCTGCAGGGTACGTTCCATGTCCTTTTGTGCCGCGCCTGCGCTTAGTCTGAAAGCACTGCCTGCGCGATAGCGCAGATCGGCAGAATACTGTTCGCGCTTGTAACTGAAAGGCCGGTTAGTGCGGTCGCGATATTGCAACAGGTCGATAAGCACCGGTGTAAACACATCGATGGGTGTCTTGTTTTCCCGCTCATCGACTTTACCTCGCGCGGTAAAGCTGAAGCCCTTGCCCAGGTTGGCTGACAATTTACCCGACAGGTTGTAGGTGCTGGTGTCAAGCTTGCCGCCCAGAGATGTGCGCGGCAGGATCAGGTCGTCGAAACCCGGGTTGGTGGAATAGGTGGGCAGGAACGGATCGTCCTGCTTCAGTTCACCGAAGGCGGCCTGGCCGGAGAAACGGATACGCTGCGTTATCACCACTGCACCGGAGAAGTTTACCTGGGTAAATTCATTGCCGGGCTCCAGCGCGGTCTGCAAGTAGTTATTGACCGAGCGTGAGCTGAAGGGGTTGCGCCAGGTCAGCGATGAATACTCGTTCTCGAACTCGGAGCTCATGAAACCGACCTGGAGTTGCACGCGCTTGCTGGTAAACGACAGCGAGGTTTCCAGGATATCGGTGACAAAGTCCACCGGCGCGGGTACGTTCGCTGCATTGAACAAGCCAGCGCTGGTCATCCGGGTGCCCTGTTTCTTTTGCCGCTGGTAGTCGATCTTATAGGCAAAGTGCTCACCCAGCTTGATCGTCGCCCCTGCATCCAGGGTTTTACGCTGCGTCTTCAAGGCCGCGTCCGCCAGGCTGTGCTGCAGTGCAGTCATCCCGCTGGTAACCGGTGAATATACCCAGTCGCCGGGTAAACCCAGATTGTCACTGCCCACATCCAGGAACGGCGTCTGGGTGCCAAAACCACGGTACTTGGGTGTTTCAGCCCAACCGACACGCCATTCGAAACGGTCGATCTTTCCACCACGCATCTCCGAGCGACGATTGTCATGCACTGTATCAACCGAGAACAGGTCGAAATACCAGCCCTTAAGGTTCTTGAAATGCAAGTCACCGTCGATGGCTGCGTGCGTACCACTTTCGTCAAGACCACGGTAATCGGCAAAACGAAGGGATTCATCGCTGACATAACCGATACCGAAATCGAACGTGCCGCGCCAGCCGGTGTACTCGACACACCGCTTACACGCGTAAATGGCCGGCTCGGCCGCCTCATCCTGTGCCTGTGCCGTGTTCGCACTCAGCAACACGAGTGGCAGAAGGCCGGCCAGACCAATTCCGAGTTTGCGGGTAAATGTTTTCATTGTTCCTGATACCTCTTCATCGACCGCCACTAGCGGGTCAACAAAATGCCGGACGGATGATTGGATCCGTGGACTTGTGAATGGCAGTTACCACACGATCGGCCCAGCAGGAAGCGCTGCTGGAAGGTGTTTTCGGTCGCGTCACTGGTGTATGCCGTGGACGGATGCCCGCTGGACGAGTGGCATTGCTGGCACAGTAACGGGGATCGCTGCTTCAACAGGGCCGCATGGTTGCTGCCGTGAGGTCTGTGGCACAGGGTGCAGTCTTCGGACACAGGTGCGTGCTCCCACAGGTACGGCCCACGTTTTTCAGCGTGACAGCGATAACAGGTGTCGTTGATATTGGCCTGGACCAACAAGGCGTCGTTGTTACCATTATGAGGATTGTGGCAATCGGTGCATCCCATGTCGCCAAAACGCAACGGGTGACTGCTGTTCCTCAACGTCTCAGCACGGGTGCGCTGGTGACAGGCAAAACATCTCTCCTGCTGCGCCACCTTGTCCATTGCCGGATCCCTCTCAGCGTGCAACTCGTGGCAGCTCGCGCAGGCTACTTCCTCTTCCTCGTGCACGCTGCCCGGCCAGTGCATCCTGCCACCGTCATCGTGGCAAGCCATGCAGACCTGGTTTTGTTCTGCGGCCGGATTGTTCTCATCGAAGGTGAAGGTCGGCAACGGCCGTGAGCCGTCTTTCGCACGTTTGCGATGGGCGTCGCTTGGGCCATGGCAGGTTTCACAATCATGACGGCCATCGGCAAACGGAGAGCGTTCCGAGTCGGAGATGCCCATCGTGGTCAGGAATATCTCATGCCCCGCGGGCTGGCGGCCCTCCCTGTGGCAAGCCATGCACTGGTTCGCACCCTTCGAGTACTCAGGCTGCGCGGCGGCTTCTTCTACCTCGTCGGCAAAAACCGGCCCCGTCAGCGACAGGCTCAAAGCCATCAGGATTAGTCCCGGGAAAAACTGAAGTCGGATACTGAGATCCGGATTGTTGATCTTGACCATGCCCACTCCGTGAGTTCTTAAATTACCAGCGCTGACACATGTCATGTCGCCATTTAAACAATACACACCAAGCCTGTCTCGGGTGTGCATCTAAGTTCCATCATTCAAGTTTAAGTGATGTAACACGATAGTTACATTTTTTGTATATTAGTCAAGTCTAATTTATACACCCCAAACCACGCTTGACCCATGTCAATCAGGCTAGATTATGAGCCTGTTTTTATACTCACTGTAATGGGTTTTTGCTAGTTGTTCCGGGCGCCCTGCTCGATCCACTTACGGATGGTCTGGATATCCGGCTTGGCCACCGGGTCGCGCTGCCCGTGCGGCATGCTGATGGACGGGTCGGCCCGGCCTTCCATCAACACGAGAATATTACTGCCTTCTGGGTCACCGGCGATGACCATCGGGCCAAATTTGGTACCCTTCATCAGCCCTTCGTAAGTGGTCATATCTAATCCGCTGGCCAGGGTTCCTGCACCTTCGGCCTGATGGCATTCGATACAATGCTGATCGAGTACAGGCTTGACGTCCTGTGAAAAACTGATCGGCGCTTCGCCGCTACAACCAGCCAGCGCCAGCAGAAGCAGGTTTGATAACAATAGTTTCTCTGCGGTTTTCATAAATTTGTCTCCAAGGCTACCGGGCTCACGTCGCCGGCCTGGTTGGTCTACAACTGCCGTTTAAACCGGTGTAAAACTACGCGCACGGTATTATTCCGTTCATGACATATGTCATCATAACTTAAAATATCAACGCAAAATATTGACCGACTGCGGACACAGCAAATTTACCCACTGCGGAAAAGACTAGTGAAAATCAACATCGTCGGCGCCGGAATCTCCGGTCTCGCAACTGCACAGGCCATATTGGCCAGGAATCCTGCTGCAGATATCAGCCTGTTCGAGGCCGGGCAACGCACTGGCGGCAAGGTGTGGACCGAGACCAGCGCGGGAGGTTATTTATGCGAGGGTGGGGTCAACGGGTTCCTGGACAAGGTCCCGGAAACCCTCGAGTTGTGCCGGGAGACCGGCCTGTCGCCGTTGGCCGCTGACAGTTCCGCCAGCAAACGTTACGTGTTCAGCCGTGACGAACTGCACAAGCTGCCCGAAAAACCGCCGGAGTTCTTCAAATCCCAATTACTCAGTGTGCGTGGCAGGCTGCGTGTCATCCTGGAAACTGTCGCCCCCGGGACCAACATCGACGATGAAAGCCTGGCCCAGTTCGCCGCCCGTCGGCTTGGCCGCGAGGCCAGTGAACGGCTGATAGATCCAATGGCATCTGGTGTGTTTGCCGGTGATTCCGAGCAGCTGAGCCTGAAGAGCTGTTTTCCGCGCATCCATGAAGTCGAAGCAGAGTTCGGCAGCCTGATTCGTGGCTTGATCAAATTGCAGGCCAGGGCAAAACGCGCGGGTAACAAGAACACGCCAGGACCAGGGCCAGGTGGCACGTTGACCTCGTTCAGGGGTGGTATGGGTGAACTAACCGATCGTTTGACAGGTCTGCTCGGACAACGCATTCGCCTGGCCAGCCAGGTTAAAGCCATCGACCGCGACGGTAGCCGCTACCTCTTACACATGCACGATGGCGCGATCGAGGAAAGCGATACGCTGGTGCTGGCCGCCCCGGCGCACGCACAGGCAGGCATGCTGGCGAACATGGACGGAGAGTTGGCCGGCCTGCTGGGTGAAATCCCCTACCCTGCACTATCGGTGGTCTGTTTCGGCTACCGCCAGAACCGGGTAGGCAGGGTGCTGGACGGCTTCGGTTTCCTGGTGCCGTCAGAGGAACAACGCGCGGTACTCGGTACGATCGTCGACTCCAATGTATTCCCCGGCCGCGCACCCGAAGGATCGGTCCTGCTGCGCTCCATGGTGGGTGGTGCGCGTGCGCCGGAACTGGCCCTGTTGGACGACGAACAGCTTACCGAGCGAACCATGTCAGACCTGCAGGATATCCTCGGTCTGAAGGCTGATCCTGATTTCGTGCGAATTTTCCGGCACGTGCATGCGATTCCTCAGTATATAATCGGGCATGCAGCAAGACTGGAAGCCATGAATGAGCAATTGCAGCGCCACCCGGGACTGGTGCTGACCGGTAATGCATTCAAGGGCGTCAGCCTGAACGACTGTATAGTGAATGCCCGGTTAACCGCCGGAATACTGGTGCCCGAAACACACGATGGTGAGAGCGATTGACCAAGATTAAAAACAGCTTGAAGTTCAAGGTCGGGTTCTACCTGGTGATCGCCCTGGCGATCGCCGTGTTTTTGTTCACGTGGATGGTGGCACGTAACACCCGGGAAGACCTTCTGCAGCAGGTTATCAGCGACAGTGCGCAGTTGTCCGAGGTGCTTCTGAAAAGCACGCGTTTTGCGATGAACGAGAATAAACCGTCCGAGGTCAACGAAATTATCGCCAACGTGGGCGCGCTTGAAGATATTGAAAAAGTCAGGATATTGAGCAAGGACGGTCGGATTATCCACTCTTCGCAAATGGACGAAATCGGCAGCCAGGTTGACCTGGAAGCCGAATCCTGTCTCGCTTGTCATAATGATGAGCAATCATTCACCCAAAGCCCCGAAATCGGCAGACCCCGTTTCTTTACTGGTGAAAATGGCGCACGCATGCTGGGCAGTACCGCGATCATCCGGAATGAGCCAACTTGCTCCTCCGCTGCCTGTCACCAGCACTCGGCGGAGCAAACCGTGCTCGGTGTGCTGGACATCATTTACCCGCTGGATACTATTGAACGGACCCTGCGTTCCAATACCCTGGAAATTGTCGGCCTGTCGCTGGGTTTCATCATCCTTGCGGGTGTACTGGTGTCCTACCTGGTCAACCGCATGATTTACCTGCCACTGCGTGACCTGCATGATGGTGCAATCCGGCTGGCTGAAGGTGACCTGGAAAATACCATTCCGATACGCAGCAAGGACGAGTTCGGACACCTGGCGGAATCCTTCAACAGCATGACCGAGGCTTTACGTAAATCACGCGTGGACCTGGAGGAGTGGGGTAAGACGCTCGAGGAAAAGGTCAAACAGGCCAGCCGCGAGCTGCAGATTGCACACGCAGAAACTGCACGCAGCGAGAGACTGGCTTCCGTTGGACTGCTCGCCGCCGGTATCGCACACGAATTGAACAACCCCTTGACCGGGGTTCTGACCTTCGCCCACCTGGTCAGGAAAAATCTGCCCGATGACAGCCGTGACGCCGAGGACCTGGACCTGGTCATCAAGGAAACCAAGCGCTGTGCAGGCATCATACGCAGGTTATTGGATTTCTCACGCGAAAAAACGCCCGAAAAGGCGTATCACGACCTGAACAAGATCATCGAGGACACCCTGCAGTTGATCGAGCAACCAGCGCAAGTGGAGGACATTACGATCGTCACGGAACTCGACGAACGCTTACCGCCCGTCTGGCTGGACGAAGACCTGATCAAGCAGGTCATCATGAACATGCTTGTCAATTCCCGGCACGCCATAGAAGGAGGCGGTACCATCACGATAAGGACTCGTTACCGTGATGCGAAAGACTGCCCGGAATCCGTTACCACGACGGGCCACATGGCCGAAATCAGCATCACTGACACCGGCTGTGGAATTCCCCGGGAAGACCTGGAAAAGATTTTCGACCCCTTCTTTACAACCAAGGACGTCGGCAAGGGAACCGGGCTGGGATTATCGGTCAGCCATGGTACAGTTGAAGCTCACCGCGGTAAGATCGAAGTGGAAAGTGAAGTTGGCAAGGGCACGGAATTCCGTATTTACCTCGCAATAGACAAAAAGGACATTGAGGACGAAGGATGAAGAAGCGGATACTGATCGTCGATGACGAAGAAATCGTCGTACGCAGTTGCCAGCGCATCCTGTCCAGTGACGATTTTCACATCGATTCTGCGGAAAACGGCCTCGAAGCGCTGGCAAAGGTCGCAGAACACGACTACGACATGCTGATCCTTGACATCATGATGCCTAAGATGAACGGGATCGAGGTGTTGCAAAGGGTCAAGGAAACGCACCCGGATATCGATGTCATCATGATCACCGGCCTGAATGAAATCGAGACGGCGGTCAAGGCCATGAAATTGGGCGCCTTCGACTACCTGCCAAAACCTTTCGATCCCGAAGAACTGGAACTGGTGGTTTCCCGGGCCCTGGAGCGCCGACAATTGCTGCAGGAAAACGTCAACCTCAAAAAAGAGGTCAGTGCGCGTTACAGTTTTGAGAACATTATCGGCTCCAGCCCGCCGATGCAGAATGTCTTCCGCCTGGT
>JAPHTE010000230.1 GCA_026196445.1 Lysobacterales bacterium | reverse complement strand
GTATTTTCAGTATCAACCACGTTGGTGGCGCAGCCTGAAAACATCAACAGGGTGCAAACAAATACTGCAAAACATATCTTGTCACTGGCAAAAAGCTTTTTCATGTTCAATTGGTCTCTTCTTGTAGGGTTGCGATATCGATCGGGGGTATTTTCCTGAACTCCTTGCTGATGTCATCGCTGACCGCTTTCAGGTCTGCGTTGTTCTCTATCACCGTCGGTGTGATCATCACGATGGTTTCGCTGCGGGAATCCAGGCTCGTACTACTGCCAAACAAACGCCCGATCCACGGGATTCGATTCAGGAAGGGCACACCGGTGCGCCCCCGGTCCGAGACCTCCTGGATCAAACCGCCCAGGAAAATGGTTTCACCGGATCTCACCGCCACCTGGCTTGAAACCGACTTGTTGCTGATTGGCGGGTTGCCACTGGTGGAAACATCCGGATCCCGCGCACCGGGCCGGCTGACTTCCTGTGAAATATCCATGTACACCAGCCCGCCCGGATTGATCCTCGGCGTTACCGTCAGGGTCACACCCGTGGAGACATATTGCGCGCTGCTGATGACGTTGGAATTACCGGTGGATATACTCGAAGACTGCACTGGCACCTGTTCACCCACGGTGATCGTCGCCGTGGCGTTGTTACGCACCAACAATGAAGGCGATGCCAGGGAGCGGATGTCCGTCACGTTGTCGAGAGCGGATATGGTGGCCTGGACAAAAGCGGAACCGGCACTGATCGGGTTGGAAATTGTAGTGAAAAAGTTGGGCGAGCCGCCAAACTCGACCGTGTCGATATAGCGCCCATTCGGGTTACCCGCCCCATCGGGTATCAGGTCAGGGTTGTTGGTCAGAAACCAGTTCACGCCAAAATCCAGTTGCTCGTTCAAAGCAACATCCAGCACCTGTGATTCGATCAATACCTGCAAGGGCTCCTGGTCGATACGTTCGATGGCCGCCTGGATGGAGGAGTACTGGCTCTGCGTGGCCTGGATCAACAACGAGTTGGTTTCTGTTACGGAAGTTATGCGTATCTCACCTTCGTCCGTCTGCAAGACACTGCCTGCGCCCAAATTTCCCTGTGCCCCCCGCGTGTTGGCTGCCTGGCGGTTCGAATTGAAATCACTGATCGAACTACGTTGTGCCTCCTGTAGGCCGGGCGCGAGTGTACCGCGGCTGGTTTGTTGCCTGTTGCCAGCCACCTGGCCGCCAAACAGCGTTGACAGGTAACCCGCCAAAACTTGCGCCTCGAGATTCTTCACGCGGTACACGTACAGCTGTACTCCGGAACCCGTGGCCCCACGGTCCAGTGTCTCGATCCATTCGCGGGCTTTTTCCAGGTATGCTTCCTGCGGCGTGATCACCATGATGGACGCCAGGCGTTCCAGCGGTACGAACCGGAACATGCCAGCCAGGGGCGATTCAGCATCGGTGCCGAAAATCTCACTCAATTCACTGGTAATGGATGCCACATCGACGGTCTGGAGCGGGAAGATACCTACCGACATGCCGGCCAGCCAGTCTACATCAAAAATATCGACCGTCTGCTGGTAGTTGCGCAATTCTTCCTGGGTACCGGCCAGGAATAGCATGCTGCGTAACGGGTCAACCCGGAGCAAGGCGCCTTCGCGCACATAGGGCTCGAGAATCTTGGCCATCTCGAGCGCGCCGATATAGGACAGCGGCACCACCCGTACCTCGTACCCCATCGCCAGGGCCTTATCGCTGAGTACCGGAACCAGGTTGCCGCGCACGGCCTCCGACACTGGCAGGATATGGTAACGGCCCTCGGTGTAAACCATTGCCGCCCCGTTCCACCGCAGCAATAACTCCAGGATCGGCATCAGCTGGTCCCTTGACACGGGCTTGGAGGTCGAAAACGTCACCTGCCCGCTCACGCCGGGGCCGATGACAAAAGTTTCCTGGAGCACTTCACCCAGGATGGTGTGCACGACCGACTGAATGGATTCACCCTCAAAGTTCAGTACGATTTCACCTTCTTCGGAAACCGCGCTGAACTTGCGTTTTGCTGCCTCCTCGTTGATGAATGACCCACTGCCTTCGCGGGTCTCGACATCTTCGATGCCATCAGTTCCAGACTCGTTGACGGCAGCGCCAAAAACAGAATCTGAATTTGCTATCTCAGCATCTTTCAGCAACCGTTGGTGAGGCTCTTGCCGGGCTACCGGAGCGGTGGAACAACTGTTTATCAGCAACAGGATAACTACGGCGCGCATTAAAGATTTCATCCGTTGATGCTCCTGGGGTTTCGTACTTTAACCATCTTTTTCGTCATTACTGTCTTTGTCCTTACGACTATTGTTCATCATGTTACGTATTGCGTTCTGGTATGACGACCGGCGATTGGCCGTGCCATCAGTACCCGCCTTCGTCGGTGCTGGTTGTGCCTCGGCCGCCCTGGCTTCCTGTTCACGACGCAATTCCTCCCGCCGTTCCGCAATACGTTGCCGGATTTGCTCAGCACGGCTCAATGGCTG
The DNA here is from genome assembly GCA_026196445.1 of Lysobacterales bacterium. Taxonomy (GTDB): domain Bacteria; phylum Pseudomonadota; class Gammaproteobacteria; order Xanthomonadales; family SZUA-36; genus SZUA-36. The sequence goes on along the minus strand of JAPHTE010000230.1, from coordinate 6,772 downwards.
CCCGTCTTCACCCATCGGTGGCTCAGCCTGCCCGGCTTCATCCTGAACGGCTGTGGCCGGTGGATCAGCAGCTGCCACGACGGGTTTGGGTGGTTGCTTGATGGCCGTATCGTGAACCTGCAACTCCAGCCCCAGCTGGCGTCCGTCATTGGATACCAGCACCACTGCCCGCGGATTGACGGTCCCAACCTTCCAACCGACATACTCACCAACCAGCGCCTGCCCCTCGTGGGCCATGACGTTTTTCAGCTCCGCATCAGAAGGCGTCAACGTGGCAATTTTCATTTCCGGCGTAATGATAACGCCGGTTAGTTTCACGTCCGGTGCATCCTTGACTGCGATCGTCGTATCTTCCACGACGTCTTCATCATTGATTTCAGCGATCTCCGGTAAACGGTTTTCATTGAACAACGGTTTTTCGTTGATGATCTGTAAATCTTTCAGGCTGGCAATTTCGTGGGCAACCTCGATTGCAGCGGGGCCTTCGTTTTCATCTGGTTCGATACCATCGGTATCGACCGAAACCGGCAGTGACCAAACCACTGTCATGATGACCACCAGCAACAGCAATCCGCCGCTGACATACACCAGGGCCCTGCCAAACGGATTATCTTGCAGCCAGTTCATTTCAGGTATCCCGACACGTTGAAGCGTATATCCAGCGCACCCTGCGGAGCGGCATTACTTACCCGCCTTGCGCGGGGACGGATGATATTCACATCATCCACCAGCATCAGCGGCACCCCCGTTTCCATGCCATGGAGGACTTTCAGGAAATCTTCGGCATCGCATCGCATGCGCACGTTGACCGTGACCTTCTCGAAACGTTCCTGCACTCTTGATGGTACGGGTTGCCGGCTGACGATGACACAGGAATCACCGGCCTGGGAGCGCACCAGGTCCCCGATACTGCTGTTCATAGCGGCCGCTGCCTCGTCGAACGTCGGTTGCCCAAAGAACAGTGCAGTATCGCTTTCAGAACTGCGTATGCTACTGAGACGTTGCTGCAGGGCTTCGCGTTGACTGGCCACCACCTGGTAGCGGCCCAGTTGTTCCCGCAGGTCGCTGATTTCTTCCGCGTACTCCTTGTGACGTAACACGAACCAGTGGAAAAACACCAGGTACACCAGCAACACCGCGATGGCCAGCAGCATCAAGGCCGTGGCCTTCGAATTACGTTGGTCGGGCATGATCTGGATCATTCCGCCTCCATGGTGCGGTTGGAAGCAGTCAAGTCAAATATCTCCTTGCGGCTGCGGCTGTCCATACGGGTCGGCCCCCGGAAGGAAGCGTTCTCAAAATAGGGTGAGGCGTTGACCAACTCGATCAGGCTTTGTGCGTTGTCCGACTTACCCTGTAACTGCGTTGTCTCCGCATGCATCGATAAACGGTCGAGATAGGTATCCTGGGGTAAAATACGGGTCAGTTCAGCCAGTACCTCGGATTTGTACTGGTTATGGATTTTACGGCTTTGCAGAAAGCCTGCAGCTTCACTGGCATCCTCGATCTGTTTGCGTATCTGCTGCACGGCCAGCGCTTCGGAACGCACGCTGTCGATCGCCTCGTTAATCTCATCGACCTGGTGCTGGCGCAGCCACAATGATTGCGCCATGACGAATACCAGCAAGACAACCGTGGCCGCACCGAGAATCGCGTTCGTACGCACCCGCTGGTTGACGATGTGGAAGCGCAATTCTTCGGGTAACAGGTTGATTCCCAGCGGCCCGTCGGCCGTGGCCACGTCAACCCCGGTCGGTGGAAGACCTATTTTTTTCAATAACTCCAGTTGTTCTACCACCGGCTCACGGGGTGTGACATACAACTCGAAGTGAAACTGACCGGCGTCGCGGTCGCGGTTGATGACACGCCAATTGTAAAAAACCTGATCTGCCGTAAACGGCGTGTGCTTGTCCATCTCGTAGGCAAGCGCCTGGCGCAGGTTGACCTCGGTGGCCAGTGGCATCACTACCTGCGTTTTCAGGACGATGTCCTCGGGCAGCAGCAGGTCCCGGCTGACCTCCACCAGCTCGTGTTGTTGCAGCAGGTCCCTGATACGCTGTTGCAACAATTGCATATCCTGCTCGGTTGTAAAGGTATCCAGTGACTGGATCGCTCCACCGCCCTCAACACTCAAGGCTATATCCGCTTGATCGAGCTGAACCAGCAAGCGACGCCGGGCAAACTGCCTGCGCTCCCGGAACTGTTCCGGCATCACGCTGCTCAGTTCATCGGCCCACCAGCGCAAAAACTGGCCCGTCTGGCCATGCCTGAACTGCCAGCGGAGCTTTCTTAATGTGTTGTCGAGTGCGATCGCCATTAATATTGAAACCCTTCACGCCAACGTAATACCTGGAAAGGAACACCCCTGGCGTTCGCTCCCAGCCGGATAGTCGCTTGCAGTTGTTCCCAAACGCCATTGGGCATTGTCGCCCTGGCCTCGATACTATACGTGACGCCCCTGCCTTGTTCCATGACAACAAGCCCGTTTGGCAGTTCAACACCCAGTTCGTCACCAGCTTGCAGCGTGTTTCTCTGCCGGACGAATTCCACGGCCTCATCATAGGTAATATCGGGCATGGACAGCAGTGCTTCCACCGGTGCAAAAGCCGGATCGGGTTGTGCTGAACGGGAGAAAACGGTGATGCCCGGCTCCAACTTGCGATAAAAATCGTAGTTCATTCCAATCACCTGCAACAGTTCTTCCGTCATCATGAACGGCCGGTTGGCGGGGCCGACCTCCAAGCCCGCTGCAATGTAGGCCTCCTGCTCGGCACCGTTAACGCGTTCGAGGTCATCGGCATCCCGCCAGTCCAAGACCGCGGCGGCGAGCAATTCGGCCTCATTGAAGTCCATGCCGTGACCGATGAACAGGCTGGCCAGGGTCAACTCGTCCGTTGCATTGATATCCAGCTTACCGCGCTCGTCGGTGGCCCGGATTTCCACCACCACACCCTCGAGTTCCTGCCGGTACAGGCGGCCATCGGCCAGCATGCGGTTCTCTTCCACGGGGTCGCGCAACGCCAGTACCGCCAGGTTGATTGCTGCTTCTGCGCTCAAACGGGCTTGTGTCGCCGACAGTAAAGCGTTGGCTTCCAGCCTGTTCATGCGTGACATCAGGGCGAAAGAACCGGTAATGATGGTCAATAACAGCAAAACCCACAGCACCAGCACAAGCGCAATTCCCCGCTGACTTGTCGGTGCTAAGCAACGGCGGTTCATTGCGTGCCTCCCTTGCCCTTCATCAGGTCCTGGATGGCCTGCTGGTAAGTCCGTTGACCGGCCGTGCCCTGAACCGCCTGTTCATCGACCCTGACGCCAGCCACCAACACCGGCCATTCCGCCTGTATATCTTCAGCAAACTCGATATTCAGGCGCACGGCAACGGGCAGGGTGTCTTGTTGATCCCAAACCCGCATCCAGGGTGTCAACAGGCCTTCTTCATCGCGGCCGATGAACTCAAATTCAGCCGCCTCGATATGCTCCAGCAGCACGACCGGGTCCCGGTCGTAAAGGCGATCTTCCTCAAAAAACTGCAGTAGTGCATGCCTGAACTGCAACACGTAGCCGTCATCGCCGTCAGCCAGCTCCAGGTACTGCACCTGTGGCCCGCCGGCGCCCAGGTAGCCGGGCATGGGTGCTACAAACAGAATATTCCTGCTGTCGCCCATGAAAACGATACGCGTCCCATTGACATCGTCCAGCTCCGCGAAGGCCAGCGGCAGCATCTGGTTCAGCTGCTTACGAATGAACTGGTGGCTGGCGCGAATCCCTCCGGCAACCGCCAGCTTCTCTTCGCCGCTTTCGGTGGCGCGGGTGGCAGCACGCAGACCGGAATAGGTCAACGCGAGCAAAATACTCATCAGGGTAATCGCCAACAGCAATTCGACGAGGGTAAAGCCCGCCGTGGACGGCGCCTTGTTGTCAGCGAAGCGTTTCATCACTGTACCGCCATGACGCTGCGTATGGTGCTGAAATAGGCGTTGCGTTGCCGGCGGCCCACGTCCCACTCGATATCCAGTGTCACCTGGTACAGGGCGATACCGGACATCGCTGCCAATTCCTGCACGTAAACATCCTCGTCATTGGCACCGTACAGGTAAATACCAAGCTGCCAGCGGTAACGGTCCATTTCCTCGCCGGCAAATTCACTTTCCTCAAGCGGAATTTCAATACCGACCTGGTCCATCAACGTCTGGGCGATCAGGGCTACCTCGGTTTCATCATTGGCGCGCCCTATACCACGTATGGAACCGGCCATGATTTCCAGAACTGCCGCAAAGCTCAATGCAAAAATGACAAAGGCCAGCATCACCTCCAGCAAGGTAAAGCCACGGGCCTGAACAGGTTTCACATACCTCATCCCTCGCTTCGCTCCAGGCTGGATTCACCTGTCAACCAGGCGACGTTGATGCGGTACTCCCTCTCATTGACGAACAATTCGATATGCCCGCCCGTGGATCCACCGTCGGGGAAAAACCGGATGCCCGCAACGTCCTCAGCGGTGATTTCCGAGCGTGCAGTGGTGACGGTGACATCGACACCCTCCGGCAGCTGAACCTGCTTACGGCCCGGCGCCTGGTAACTGCGCTCCTCGGTATTAACCAGGAAAACCCGTTCGGACTTGTCGAGCACCGCCCTGGCACGTGTATAGCGCAGCGAAGCCACCACCTTGCGTGCCGCAGCGCGCGCCTCGGCACCCGAAATGCTGCGCGACATGGATGTCGCAACCATGCCCATGACCAGCGCGATGATGACCATCACCACCATCACTTCAACCAGCGTAAAACCGCGGTTTCCGGATGGCCGTTGTTTTATCAACAATTTCATTTATGCGTGGTTCTCAGCTGGTACCGGTCTTACGGACTCTGGCGCAGGACAGGTTCGTCTGAACACAGTGTTGGACTAAAATCAACAGCCTTGGCTATTGGTTGAAGTAAGCTCAAGTTCAGGCGGGTCTGGACAAGCCAGGGCCGGTAAACTGGCATAATCCGGGAGCCCCTCTAGTCCCAGCTATTGATATCTGCATTCTTGCCTTCACCACCCCGTTGCCGGTCAGCGCCATAGGATTCGATATCAAAATCACCGTGCTCGCCCGGCGCACGATACTGGTACGGTTGCCCCCATGGATCCTTGAGCAGCGAGTTCTTGATATAGGGACCGTTCCAGCCCGTCACGCCAGGCGGCTCATTGACCAGTTCCTCCAGTGATGACGGCGTGATGCCGGTGTCCAGGTAAAAACTCTCCACCGACATGGAAAGCCGGCTGATCTGGGACGAAGCAGCCTTGGCTTTTGCACTTTCCGCCTTGCCGATGATTCCGGGCAAAACCATGCCGGCGATCAAAGCCAGTATCACCAATACCAACAACAGCTCCACCAGTGTAAAACCGCGCTGCCTTCGTTTATGTACCTCGCTATGTTTCAAAAGATTCATTCCTGTGTCTCCTGCTGTGTCCGTGCTTGCATGTCTGGTTGACCTTCCACTGCAACCCGTTTGATTTATCGTGTTCAGTACCTTGTGACCCTTGCCTCAACCGACCAGTTCATTAATGCTCATGATCGCCATCAACACCGACATGACGATGGTGCCGATCATGGCGGCCATCAGGATCGTGATCACCGGCGTAAAAATGCCGAGTAAACGATCGATGGTGTTGCGTACTTCCTTATCGTAAGTGTCCGCAACTTTCAGCAACATCGCGTCCAGTTGGCCAGTTTCCTCACCCACGCTGACCATCTGCAGAGCCAATCTCGGAAAATGGCCATTTTCGGCCAGGTTACGCGCCAGACCACCGCCGGTTTTGACCTTTTGCGTGGTAGCCTCAACGCCGTCCCGTAGCAGCGTGTTATTCATTACGTTGGTCGCGATGGATAAACCGGACAACAACGGCACGCCATTGCTGAGCAACGTGCCCAGCGTACGCGCCAACCGGGCAATTTCCATCTTGGAGACAAGGTCACCCACCCAGCGCGTGCCCAATACCCGCGTGTCCCAGCGCAACCGTTTCTCCGGGTCGGCCAGCATACGGCGGAACATGAACACCGCCAGCATCACCAGGCCAATCAGCCCCCACCAGAAATTCTGCAGCACGCCGCCGACCGCCAACACCATCTTGGTCACCAACGGCAGGTCGCCACCGAGTTCTTCAAAAATCGGGGTGAACTGCGGGATTACGTAGACCAGCAGCAGCACCAGGGAGCCGCCAGCCAGCAACATCAGCATAATGGGGTAAATCATGGCGGAAACCACGTTGTCTTTCAGGTCCTTGGACCGTTCCAGGTAATCCGCCAGGCGCTCCAGCGTTTTGTCCAGCGAGCCGCCGACTTCACCGGCACGGACCATGTTGATGTACAGGCGGCTGAATGAACCATGCTGCGCGTCGAGCGCATCTGACAGGCTGCCGCCTCCCCTGACCTGGTCCCGGATAGCGGCCAGTGTTCGTTTGATCCGGTCGTTTTCGGCCAGTTCCAGCAGCACTTGCAATGAACGATCCAACGGTAAACCGGCGCCCAGCAGGGTCGCGAGTTGCTGGGTAAACTGGCCGACTTCACGGATATTCATGCCGCGCCGCTTCAAATGCAGCGCGCTCAGGCTGAAGCCGCCCTTTCCCGCCTCGTTGATCGACAAGGGTATATTGCCGCTTTCCTGTAGCTTGGCGATAACCGCCGTCTCGGAACCCGCCTCCATCGTTCCACGCACGGTCTCGCCGGATGGTGAAACCGCCTTGTACTCAAAAAGGGGCATCAGGCTTCCTGGGTAACCCGCAGGACTTC
>JAPHTE010000138.1 GCA_026196445.1 Lysobacterales bacterium | reverse complement strand
GGTAAACTGGTCGCCACCATAGGCTCACCAATGTCCGGCGCCGACACCGTTGATATCATCGTGCACGGCATCGGCGCGCACGGCGCCAGCCCGCACCGTGGTGTCGACCCGGTCGTACTGGGTTCACAGATCGTCCTGGCGTTACAGACCATTGTCAGCAGGGAACTCCCACCCCGGGAAGCCGGTGTCATAACGGTCGGTTCATTTCACGCCGGCACCAAGCACAACATCATTTCCGACAGGGCCCACCTGCAACTGACCGTGCGCAATGACAATTTCGAGTCGCGCCAGGTGCTGCTGGACGGCATCAGGCGCATCGCGGAAAACATGGGCCGGGTTGCTGGATTACCCGATGATCTGTTGCCGGAGGTCATCGTGTCCGATGAAGGCGTGCCACCTGCCATTAACGATACCGAGCTGACGACACGGCTCCGGAATGTCTGGCAAAGTGCGCTCGGGGAAGACGTGTTTTTCGAGAAAAAACGCCAGGGCATGGGCGCCGAGGATTTTCCGTTTTTCACGGTTGACCCGTATGTCCCGTCGACTTACTTCTCCGTTGGTGGAACCCTTCAGTCGGATATCGACGCCGAAAAAGCGGGCGGGCCGCCGGTCCCGTCCCACCACTCACCGTTGTTCAGGATCGAGCCTGAGGAGTCGGTCCGCCTGGGCACAGAGGCCACCGTACTGGCGCTCAGGGACCTGTTGCAGGTCGTTAAGTAGGCGCAAGGTAAAAAATGGCGCTGTCCCGGATATTCCTTCCCGGGACACGCCGTGAATACACCTGACCTCCAGGGATGGAGGAAATGCAGGGAATTGTCGAGAACAATTCCTGCCCTGTAGGCTCGGTCGCGACTCCTTTCGCTCACGGTCCCGACAGGGAATACCCGGCCCAGCTTCATGATTCAGGAAGTTTTCTGTCACGCCGGGTTTGGCGTGGTTTTCATTTCCTAACCACCACCATCCTTATCCGGTTTGTCCGGCGGTTCTTCGGGTTCCTCCTGCGCAGCACCCACGCCGGTTGCTACACCGCCGGCATTGAGCAAGTCTTCGATGGTCAACGTGTCCTGTGAATCTTCACCCGTGGGTGCACCTTCGCCAGCCAGGTATTCAAGCGCGTTCTGGGACGTACCGTCGGTGGCGGGCTCATCATTTTCATCGGCCGTCACATCGGCGTTTACTCGCTGTGCCTCCATGACCGCGGTGTCAGGCTGGTCTTCTTCCACAGTACCGGGCTCACTGCTTCCTGCCGCTTGCTGTGAACCGGTTTCCGCCATGCCGTCCTGCTGGCCGCCATCCTGCTGATTCTTGGCCTGCTGCAGGAATTCTTTCGCATTCTGTTGCGTGCCTTCCTGGCTCGGGGCTTGGCTGGCGTTCTGTGCGGCCGCGTTTGCGTTCATGCCCTGGGTATCAGCCTGTGCCGTAGGCTGTTGACTGCCTGCTTGTGTTTGCGCCGCTTCCTGGCCGGTTTCTCCGGCCTGCCGCTGCTGATCACCAGCAGCGGCATTGCCAGCCTGGTAACCGGCCTTTTCCAGGAATTCCATCGCGCTTTGGGCAACGCCCTCGGTGCTCTGCTCACCTTCAGCGTGTTGCGAGTTAGGGGAGAAATTGTCCCCGGCATTGCCAGATTGTGAGGCCTGTTCTTGTCCTGGCTGTGCAGCCTTGCCTTGGCTGCCTTGCGCGTCACCGGGTGATTCACCAGCCTGGCCCAGCATTGCACCCGAGGCTGCAGCAGCGGCCCTGGAACGGGCCGAATTGGCATAAATTTGTGCTTCCCGGGCATGGTAATTGTCCAGCAACTCGCCCCAGGCCTCCGCCTCCTGTTTTTGCAGGCCTGCACTCAAACGGGCTGCATCGCTTGGCACGTAGGGATAGTCGACGTTCTCATCCCCCGGTTGCCAGCGATCACCACGCGAGATGATTTCACGCAATTCGTTACGCAGGTGCTTCTGCGATTCCTCCGGCAACTTGTCCAGCTTCTGCAGTCCCGAACGTGACGCAAACGATTCCTCCGGGATCACCGTGCGTTGCCGCAGGTCATCTTTGAGTTCCATGAATTGGCGGTAATTATCCTCGTTGACTTCAACTTCCTGGTCCGGCGGTGTTTCTTGGGTTGCATCGGCACCCGACTGCGGGGCAGGGGAGTCCTGCTGAGCGAATACCGGCGTGATACTCAGCGTCGCCAGTAACAGCAATGTGGTGAGTCGTAATTTATCAGCCATCAGTCGGTCACTCCTCGATCTCCCGCACCACGCGGAAACCGGTGAAATCGTTGCGGTCGCCATTCTTCAGGTTGAAGCGGGCCGGCAGCCTGATCTCCCGGCTACCGGTGATCCATGAACCGCCCCGGGTCATGTGCGAACTGCAAATACCGCGCCCCCAGGCGCTGCCGTCGACAGGTGCGTCCAGGTAGGACAGGTTCATGCAATCCGCGGTCCATTCCGAAACATTGCCGGTGGTATCGTACAGGCCGAATGCATTGGCCCTGAACGAACCCGCCGGGGCCGTCCCCAGCGCCAGGCCGTCGTTACATGTTTCGTGTTGCCAGCGGAACCCGGTCTCGGCGCCGGCGATATTGCCGAATTCACAAATACGGCTTTCGGCGCCACCCGGCCAGTCGCCTTCTTCACCGGCCCGCGCCACGTACTCCCATTCACTCTCGCTCGGCAGACGGTAGTGTTGGCCGGCTTTGTCATTCAGCCACTGCAGGTATTCTCCGGCATCGGTCCACGACACCATGATGACCGGGCGATCGCCACGGCCCCAGCCATTGTCGGTGGGACTGGACGTGCAACCACCGGCCTCGAAACAGGCGTCCCATTCGGCCATGGTGATTTCGTGGATACCTACTGCAAACGGCTTGCCGATAGTGACCATGCGGCGTGGTTTTTCCACCGCCAGCGCCAGTTCCGAAGACTCGTCCGATCCCTGCCAGTAGGTGCCCGAAGGCACCACGATCATGGCCGGGCACACTGCGCAGTCACGAAACGTTTTACCGGGGCGTAAGGTCAGGTCATCCATTCTTTGCAATGCGGCTGTAACGTTTGCGCCTTTCGGGAAAGCATCGACGTATGCCTGGTACGCGTCCAGTGTATTGAGATTCCGGGCCGCATCGAAGGCCTTGTCATCGTCAGCCTGGGCCTGCAGCAAACGGCGAACGCGGTTGGCCTCCTCGATGTGCAAGCCGGCGGGAAAATCGCTGATGTAGGTGTCGAGTGAAGCAAGCGTGCGCTCGTCGATCGCAGTCTGCCACGCCAGGTTGTCCAGCCTCTCGCGTTCCAGCCTCTCGCGTTTTTGCCTGGCCGCGTCCCGCTCAATCGCGTCTATGCGCTGCAGTGCCTGGGCCTGGTGAATGCCGTCCGGAAACAGCTCGAGATAGTCCTCGTAAGCGGGGATACTGTCCTCGGCAGACAGTTCCTGCCAGTTGGCCTCATCCAGGATGTCCAGCTGGGTCTGGGCCTGTTCGAGGTACATCGACTCAGGGAAATCCTCCATGAAACGCCGGTAGGCCAGTAGTGTGTCGGCCTCGAGTGCAGCTTGCCAGCGCTCCAGCTCTTCCGGTAGCGGCCGGTAAGGTGGTGCAACCGATTGCGAAACCGGCCCGGTGCTGTCCGGCACGCCGGCAGATATGTCTTCGGATGGCTCAACGAAGAGAAGGTAAGCTCCAATGGCCAGCATGGTTGCGATAAATACAGTCAACAGCGCCATCGGCAACCATTCGCGGCCGTCCCGGGCATAATCACGCGCACCGCCCTTGGCGACCACCTCGCGGTGCCATTCCAGGCCTTCAAACGATTTCCGCCACTGCCCGACACTTTGCGGGCGGTCCCTGGCAGCCAGTTGCAGACCGAGATCCACGGCGTCAGTCAACCCACCGAACCGGGAAGTTGGCACCGAGTTGCGGAAAGCCACCAGCGGGTCCTCGCCCCCGTTGCGGAGCGCCTCCTGCCTTTCGGTCGCCGGCACCGGCACCCTGCCGGTGACACAGCGGTACATTGTTGCCGCGAGACCATAGACATCGGTCCAGGGTCCGATATTGCCGTCCACCACCGATTGCTCGGGTGCAGAGTAACCCTCGCTGCCAAAGGTATCCGGGAGAATGTTACCGGCAGCTGCAACACCAAAATCCAGCAATACCGGCTGGCCGTTGTCGGTCATGTAGATATTGGCCGGCTTGACATCCTGGTGAACGATACCCTGCAGGTGCAGGTATTCAAGCGCATCCATCAACGGCAGAAAAAGCGCCTTGGCCGCATCACGGTCCAGCACACCACGCGACTCAATCCGCAGGTGCAATGCTTGCCCGCGGTAATAAGGCATCAGGTAATAAGCCGTTCCGTTGGCCTCGAAATAGCGCAATACCTGCACGATATTCGGGTGTTCCAGGGCCGCGACGATGCGCGCCTCGTTCAGGAAAACATCCAGGCCAGTGGAAAACGCCTGTGCAGACTCATCATCAATAGCCACAACCTTGCCACCGTCGTCCCGCACGGCGTGCTGACGGGGCAGGTATTCCTTGAGGGCAAAACGCGTACCAATGGCCGGATCGGTCACCAGGTAAGTGACGGCAAACGCGCCGATGCCGAGGATTTCATTGATCTGCAGGCCGCCGACGTGGGCGCCGGGCTGGAGCGTCCTGGAAGGGGTCACGATGACGCCTCCCGGCTCACCAGTTCGAGTGACAGGCAAACGTCGCCGAGGCAAATCTGGCTGCCTGGCTCAACGTACATGAGTTCACCCGGCAGGCAGGGTACCCGGTTGACATGCAAACCATTGCTGGAACCAAGATCGGTGATCGTCATGACACCGTCCCGGCACTCAAGGCGAGCGTGCCGCCGGCTGATAGCGGCGTTCTCGATTCGGATGTCTGCCTCGCCGCGGCCGATCACGAGGTCAAAATGGTTTATGTCGACCGCGCAAAAATACCGTGAACTCCGGCCATTTTCCACCTCGCCCTCGAGTACCACGAGACCGTTGCAGCCCGCGGGCAGATCGCCGGGCAGTTCACTATTACCATCCCGACCCGAGCGCGGAACCGCAAGGGTAGTTTCCGGGGCCACGGACAGTCGCACGGTGTCCGGTTCATCCGAAGCGGGCTGAACATTACCTGCAACCGGGTTGGAAGTCCCTTTGCGCGCGTGTTTCCTGTAATTGACAAAGATGCCCCGGGCCAGCAGCACGAGCACGATGAGACCGACCACTTTCAACCACCAGGGGATCACACGGGACGCCTGGGCCCGCTCGGGAAGTCGCACGTTCAACGGTTCGGGTTCGACCCTGGGCGGTTCTTCATCAGCGCCCTGACTGGCCTGGGATTCGGTCTCCACAGACTGGTTTTCCCCGGCCATATCCACAGCTGGGTTTTCAACCGCGATATTGCCTGATTGCGACTCAGGAACGGCAACCGGGGCCGCATCAGCTTTTTCGGCCACCGGCTCGTGTACGACCCTGCAAGCCGCGCGTGGTACGTTGAGCTGGAATTCTTCAAATGCCGTGGCCAATGCCTGGCTGTCGATGATCACCGGTTGCCGAGTGGTCTCCAGGCTTTGTTTACCACTTGTCAAAGCCACCCCTGACAATAAACCACAGGCGTCCATGATCGCACCGGTTACGTAGGGCAGGGGTGTTTCCGGCTCCATTGCCTGTTGCAGTGGTTCAGCACCCTCGGCAATCTGACCGGCGGGAGGAAATGCGTGCAGGTACAGCTTGTTATTCTCGCCAGTCCCCGCCGATAGCGCAACGGCAGGACGCTTGAGACCCGCGACGGACAACAACGCAAGACCCGTATCGGGAAGCTGCTTAAACACCGTTGCAGGGCGGCCGTTACCCAGGATATCAGTGCCACCATCCAGTACGACCAACTCGGCAGTTACCGAGACAAAGTCCGCGGGCACGAGCACCAGGCCCTCACCTGAAACCACGATACCCGTCACCGGTTGCACGCGGTCGGCAGCCACCAGTTTCAGCACCAGCACGACCGATGGCGACAACG
>JAPHTE010000335.1 GCA_026196445.1 Lysobacterales bacterium | reverse complement strand
GCGGGTGGTCGTCATGCCGCTCTCCTCGTCACCCGAAAAGGCGATGATCAGGTCCCGGTTGGGTACAAAGCCTTCCTTCTTCAGACGAATGAAGGTGGAGGTCAGTTGAGCTATGCCGTACTTGTTATCAATCGTGCCGCGGGCGTAAAAGTAGTTGTCATCCCGGGTCAGTTCAAATGGCGGTCGTTCCCAGTCCTTGGCCAGCGCTTCTACCACGTCCATGTGACCCAACAGAAGGATCGGTCCTTTGCCTGACGAACCGTCACCCCGGTATTTTGCGATCAAAGAAGCCGTCTCACCAAGTGGGACCACTTCGATGTCCTCTTTGGGAAAACCCGCCGCAATCAATTCACCGGCCAGGTAATTGGCCACCTCTGGTACGTTGCCCAGGTTTTTGGAGGTTTCAACCCCGACGATACGTGTGAATATTTCCAGTGTTTTCCTTGCGTGTTCGCTTTCGGTATCGACTGCGGCGTTCGTATTGGCGGCCAGCAAACCGGTAATTAAAAGTGTAGTCAATCCCTTCATAATGATTTCTCGGCGGTGAAAACCACGCAGTTTAGGGTAAATAGTTACCCGGCGTCATGGTAAATATGTTCCGGGTCACGTTGATTTTGTAAGTTTTGGGTCGTGTTGCGCCTGATTTACACTCCACAATAACCACTTGATCCTGCATACTTGTGCCACTGTATATAGCAGTTACCACCGTGATAACGAGATGAACAATATGCCTGAACCCTGCCTGTTGGTTGGTGATATTGGCGGTACGAACGCCCGATTTGCCCTCGCGCACCCTGATCGAGCGGGCTTTTTTGGCGAATGGACACTGTCATGCGCGGATTTCGAGACCCCGCAGCAGGGTATTGCAACCTACCTTCAACGCCAGGGAATCAAAAAAACTGACGTGATTTGCCTGGCTGCAGCCGGGCCCGTCAAGGACGGCAAGGTCGACATCATCAACAACCACTGGCAGATCGACAGCCTGGTATTGCAGGCGTCGTTCAAGGCTTCCCAGGTGCGCTTGATGAACGACTTCGAAGCCATTGCCTATTCCATTCCCCTGCTCGGTGATTCGGATGTCGTGTGTATCGGCGTGTTGCCATGTGAATTGCACGACAGAACCGAATTTACACTGGCGGTAATGGGTCCTGGCACCGGTCTGGGCATCGGTGGTTTGCTCGGCCGCGGGGGTGCTTTTTTGCCGGTTGTCGGCGAGGGGGGTCACGTGGGTTTTGCACCGGAATCGCCGGTGCAACACAAGGTGCTGGCACGGTTACGCCAGGATTTTGACCGCGTTTCCAATGAACGTGTGCTATCGGGCCCTGGCCTGGAGAACGTGTACCGCGCCTTGTGCCAGATCAATGGCGAGCCGGTGACTGAAATCACCGCGGCGGAGATATTCTCCCGCGTCCTGGCTGCAGAGGACGTGATGGCGGCCCAGGCCACGCAGTTATTTTTTGAGGCCCTGGGCCAGGTGGCCGGCAACCTGGTTATGACACTGGGCGCCTACGATGGCGTTTTCCTGGCCGGTGGCATCCTCAAACGTTACCCGGACTTGCTCAAAGCCAGTGATTTCCGTGCCGGCTTCGAGAGCAAGGGCCGGCACCGCCACCTGCTGGAACAGGTACCCACGTCGTTGATCGTGCACCCACAGCCCGGCTTGCTGGGCGCCAGTTGGCGCGCTCGTGAGCTATTTGGCCACCAGGTAAGCTGAACCACCGGCATGGTCTTACCTGTGCAGGAGCCTTCGGCCGACCAGGCGTGCCCTTCCATTCTGCCGGCAAAAAAGATGGCCGGTATTGGTATACACTTTTCTTCATTGCCAGGACCGTACGGCATTGGTGATATCGGTGATCGTGCATTGAAATTTGTCGATACCCTGGCCAGCATGGGGCTTTCGGTCTGGCAATTTCTGCCGACCGGCCCGACCGCTTACGGGGATTCACCTTACCAGCCCTTATCCGCATTTGCGGGTAATGAAATGCTGATCGGAATTGAACCACTGCTTCGCCAAGGGCTCCTGTTGAAAACCGAGGCGGAAGTACTGACCAGGCTACCGGTCCAAAGTGTTGACTACGGTTTGCTGATTCCACGGAAACAAAAGGTTTTGGCCCGGGTTGCAGAACGTTTTCACGCTACGGCCAGTTCGCTGTTGAAGACGGAATACGAGGATTTTCTGGCGCTGAATGATGCGGCCTGGTTGGACGATTACGCGATCTACCGCATTCTTAAGACCATGCACGGCGAAAAACCGTGGCCAGAATGGGGAAAACCATTCGTGCGTCGTGAAAAAGACGCCCTGGAAAAGGTTAAAAACGACAATTATCAAGCAATTCAACACGTCAAGATTATCCAGTTCCTGTTTACAAACCAGTGGAGAACGCTCAAACAATACGCGGGTGAGGCCGGTGTACAGTTGTTCGGTGATATACCGATATATATCGCGCTGGACAGCGCGGATGCGTGGGCCCACCCGGAGATTCTGCTCATCGACGAGGCCGGCAAGCCATCTCATGTTGCCGGCGTGCCGCCCGATTACTTCAGCACCGACGGCCAGCTATGGGGTAATCCCCTGTACGACTGGCGATTCCACGAGGCCAATGGATACCGGTGGTGGATAGAGCGCGTACGGCATGCCTCAAACCATGCCGACCTGGTCAGGGTCGACCATTTTCGCGGTTTCGAATCATACTGGGCGGTTGAGTTCGGCGCCGGAACCGCCCGCGTTGGCGAATGGCTGCCCGGGCCCGGGGACGGTTTGTTCCAGGCGATGCATTCTGCGCTGGGTAGCTTGCCGATCGTGGCAGAGGACCTCGGCGTGATTACACCGGCAGTCAACCGACTGCGTCTTCAGTACCGGATTCCGGGTATGAAAGTGCTCCAGTTTGAAACCGCTGACCCTGAATTCAATCCTGATGACATTGACAGCAATTGTGTCTGTTACACGGGAACCCACGATAACGATACCACCGTGGGCTGGTTCCACGGTAGCGATCAGGATAACAGGCCCAGGCAGGAAATCCTGGATACGCAGCGCAATGTTTTGCAACTCACCGGTGGCACCGCCGAGACGATCCACCGGGACATGATCCGCCTGGCGTTTGACTGCCCGGCCCGTCTGGCCATTGCCCCGATGCAGGATTTCCTGGGCCTGGGTTCAGAGGCGCGCCTCAACATTCCAGGCACGACCATGAATAATTGGCGCTGGCGGCTCAGGGAGGAACAATTGACACCGGCATTACGCGAGTCAGTTGCCCGAATGACGGGCAAATCCTCCCGTGTTTGAACTTGGTTCTAACGATACGCGGGGTTTCGCGCTACACTTTAGCTTCTGAAAAACCATTTCGCGAGGAAGTAAGCAGATGATCCTGAATGTCCATAAGGACAGCGGAAGGTATGTCAGTCGCCTGACCCGTGATACCGTGGCATTGATCCTGGCCGGTGGCCGGGGCAGCCGCTTGCATGAATTGACCAACTGGCGCGCCAAACCGGCGGTCTATTTTGGTGGCAAGTTACGCATCATCGATTTCCCGTTGTCCAATTGCATCAACTCCGGCGTACGTCGTATCGGCGTGGCCACGCAATACAAGGCACATTCGCTGATCCGCCACCTGGTGCACGGCTGGACGGGTTTTCGGGCTGCGTATAAGGAGTTTGTTGAAATTCTGCCAGCCTCTCAACGGGTCGGGGATGACTGGTACCTGGGCACCGCAGACGCGGTATTCCAGAACCTGGACATCCTGCGCACACATAATCCAGATTTCGTGCTGATCCTGGCCGGTGACCATGTTTACAAGATGGACTACGGCCCGTTTCTGGCTTTCCATGCAAAGAAAGAAGCGGACATGTCGGTCTGCTGCTTCGAGGTGCCGCTCGAAGAAGCTGCCGGACAGTTTGGCGTCATGACGGTGGACGATTCCGGACAGGTGATCGAATTCAACGAAAAACCGGCACACCCGGCACCCATACCGGGCAATGAGAATTACTGCCTGGCATCGATGGGTAACTACATATTTAATACCGAATTTCTTTATGAACAGGTGATCAAGGACGCCGATACACCGGGTTCCGATCATGATTTTGGCAAAAACATCATCCCGTCGATCATTCACAGTTACCGTGTCTATGCATACCCATTCCGGGACCCGGAGACAGGGCGGCAAGCTTATTGGCGGGACGTGGGTACACTGGATGCCTATTGGGAAGCCAACATGGAATTGATTTCGGTTTCGCCGCAACTGGACCTGTATGACAACCACTGGCCGGTTTTCACAAACCAGATCCAGGCGCCGCCTGCCAAGTTTGTCTTTGACTACGCGGACAAGCGCGGGGAGGCGATCGATTCCATGGTCTCGGCCGGCTGCATTATTTCCGGCGCCAGCGTCAGACGCTCGGTGATATTTTCGAATTGCCATATACACGAACACACAACAGTGGAAGACACGTTGGTTTTACCGGAAAGTCAAATCATGGAGAACTGCACGATCCGCGGAGCGATTATCGATCGTGGCTGCGTGATCGAGGCTGGCACCCAGATCGGCGTCGACCTGGAAGCGGACCGGGTCCGCGGGTTCAGGGTCACTGAAGGCGGACATACGCTGGTGACGCCGGGTATGTTGAACCAGAGTCTCCACCACACACGATAGGTCCGGGAATATGAATAAAGTCTGGCTGCTGGCTGCAGAAAATGG
>JAPHTE010000093.1 GCA_026196445.1 Lysobacterales bacterium | reverse complement strand
GGCTCACTCTGCGCAAGTGTCTACATTACCCGGTAGTTCGTTCCCGCATATTCATATTGCTATTGTACCCTTGATCGGCCGCATATCATACTGTTTTAACTTGAATGATCACAGAAACATGGCCAATGGCGAGCCATCTGCGCCGGTGCTAGAATAAACACACGGGTGCTCAGCTGGTGCAAGGGATTCAACCAGAAATTCAGGGATGAAACACGGACGTGTTTTCCCCCTTGGAACAGGGCGCTTATGAAGACAGCTAAAGAAATTCTTGACTCTCTCCACCCTATCGAAAGAGCAATAGTCCTGAGGGAATTTAACCGTCAGAAAGACGCTTTGTGCGACAATTGTCCCCACAATGGACGGGCAAACGCCGATCCGACAAAATCAACCGCGCGGCCGGGCATTGCCGAAGCTGCCGACCCCGGCTTTCAGGCCGCTGCAGCAGAAGCCGCCCTTTCCTCGCCGCTGAAAATTCTGTGGGTAGACGACGACAAGATCGTCCATAGCATAGCCAGAAACCTGTTGGATACCCCGGACCTGGACCTGCACCAGGCGATGAGTGGTTACGAAGCATTGGACTTGCTGGCCAGGAACAAATACGACCTGTTGATCACGGATCTTGGAATGCCGGGCATGACCGGTTGGCAGTTGACAGCCAAGATCAAAGGTAAATACCCAAACATGCAGATCGCCATCCTGACGGGGCTCTCCTACGACATCACTCCGCAAGTCATGGAACAGCATGGGATCTTGTACTGTCTGCGTAAGCCCATGACCAAAGATGATGCTGCGGATTTGTTCGAACAGGTTCGCGCAAACCTCTGACGATCAACCGGAATCACCGGTGGCCGAGATTCCACGGACAAAAAGGCTTGGTGGGCACGACTGGGATCGAACCAGTGACACCTGCCATGTCAAGGCAGTGCTCTACCGCTGAGCTACGCGCCCCCATGTAGGACGACCCTGGCAAGACATTCACCAGGGGCGCGCAAGATACCACACTCACAGGCCTTTTCTCAATACGTAGCAACCCTGTAACGGCCCGGAGTGATCAGTTCCGCCTGAGACACGCCGTATATGCATCCCTGCAGGCTCATCCACAACGTCCGTGTTGTGTAAGGTCTCAGGCGCAACCGACAACCCCGGCCCGCGAAACCCATCAATCGCCCGCACCCCAATATGAGGTCAGAGTAAACGCCAGGGCAATTACTCTGGCACTTTACTCCGACCCCTGTAAAATCAAGCCAATCATCAACGAAACAAGAAACCATGACCGAACCCTTTGTCCATCTCCACCTGCATACAGAATTTTCCCTGGTGGACAGCACGCTGCGCCTTAAACAGATGGTCAAGCGCGCCCGCGAAATGGGTATGCCGGCCATCGCGGTCACCGACCAGTTCAACATGTTCGCCCTGGTCAAATTTTACCAGGCCGCCGTCAAGGCGGGCATCAAGCCAATCGTCGGTGCGGATGTGCTCATCACCGACCTCGCCGACCCCGATCACTTCAGCAAACTGGTCCTGTTGTGCCAGGACCGTGAAGGCTATCTGAACCTCTGCCAGTTGCTCAGCAAGGGTTACCAGCAAGGCCAGCACCAGGGCGTGCCCTACCTGCGGCGTGACTGGATCAGTGAACACGCTGCTGGCCTGATTGCGCTGTCGGCCGGACGGGAAGGTGACGTGGGCCAGGCCCTGGTCAAACAGCACCCCAACCAGGCGCGGCAGCTTGCCAAGGGCTGGATGCAGGATTTCCCCGGCCGTTACTATGTCGAAATTCAACGCACCGGGCGTGAACAGGAACAGCGCCACGAGATCCTTGCCTTGCACCTCGCGGCCGAACTGGGCCTGCCGGTGGTCGCCACCAATGACGTCAGGTTCCTGGAACGTGCTGATTTTCGCGCCCACGAAGCCAGGGTCTGCATCCACGATGGCCGCCTGTTGGCGGACCGGCGCCGCGAAGTACGCTACTCGGAGGAGCAGTACCTGAAAAGCCCGGCAGAGATGGCCGAGTTATTCGCCGACCTGCCCGAAGCGCTGGAAAACGCTGTTGAGCTCGCCAAGCGTTGTAACCTGGAACTAACGTTCGGTAAATATTTCCTGCCGGATTTCCCGACACCGGACGGCGAAAGCGTCGAAGAATATTTGAAAAAAGCCGCGCTCGAGGGACTGGCGCGGCGTCTCAATATGCGTGGCACGGCGCACGATTTCAGCGATGATGACTACCACGACCGGCTGGCCCTGGAACTGGACGTCATCAACAACATGGGTTTTCCCGGTTATTTCCTGATCGTGGCGGACTTCATCCGCTGGGCCAAGAACAATGACATACCGGTTGGACCGGGACGTGGTTCCGGCGCCGGTTCGCTGGTCGCCTATGCGCTGGACATCACCGACCTCGACCCCCTGCAATTCGACCTGCTGTTCGAGCGTTTCCTGAACCCGGAGCGTATCTCCATGCCTGACTTCGACATTGATTTCTGCATGGAGAAACGCGACCTGGTGATCGATTACGTGGCCGAAACCTACGGCCGTAACCAGGTCAGCCAGATCATCACCTACGGTACCATGGCAGCCAAGGCATCGGTACGTGACTGCGGGCGTGTGCTGGGTGATGGATATGGCTTCGTCGACAGCGTCGCCAAGCTGGTGCCGCCGGACCTGGGCATGACCCTGGCCAAGGCTCTGGAGCAGGAACCAGAATTGCAAAGACGTTACGACGACGAGGAAGATACGCGTGCCCTTCTGGACCTGGCTATGTCACTGGAAGGCTTGACCCGTAACGCCGGCAAGCACGCGGGTGGCGTGGTTATAGCGCCATCGGACCTGACCGATTTTACGCCGCTGTTTTGCGAATCCGGCGGTGGCGGTATCGTCACCCAGTTCGACATGAAGGACGTCGAGAAGGTCGGCCTGGTTAAATTCGATTTTCTCGGCCTGCGAACACTGACGATCATCGACTGGGCCCTGAAAGCCATCAACCGGGAATTATGCGCAAAAGGCGAAGACCCGATCGTGCTGGAAGACCTGCCGATGGACGACAGCAAGACCTTCAAATTGCTGCAGGATTGCCGGACGACCGCGGTCTTCCAGCTGGAATCGCCCGGTATGAAAGACCTGATCCGGAGGCTGAAACCCGACAGTTTTAACGAGATCATTGCGCTGGTGGCCCTGTTCCGGCCAGGTCCGCTGGAATCCGGCATGGTGGGTGACTACATCGACCGCAAACACGGCCGGTCGATGGTCAGTTATCCGCACCCGGACCTGGAAATGATCCTGAAACCCACTTACGGCGTAATCCTGTACCAGGAGCAGGTTATGCAGATCGCACAGGTGCTGGCCGGCTACACGCTGGGCGACGCCGATATCCTGCGCCGCGCGATGGGTAAAAAAGACCCCCAGGAAATGGCTAAACAGCGTCTGAAATTTGTCGATGGCGCTTCGGAAAACAAGGTAACCGACGAACTGGCCAACTACATCTTTGACCAGATGGAGACGTTCGCCGGCTATGGCTTCAACAAGTCCCATTCGGCGGCCTACGCACTCATCGCCTACCAGACCGCGTGGCTGAAAGCACACTACCCGGCGGCGTTCATGGCCGCGGTATTGTCGGCCGACATGGACAACACCGACAAGATCGCTGACCTGGTACAGGAATGCGGGAAGATGCAGATCACACTGCTGCCACCGGATATCAACCGCTCTTCCTACAGCTTCAAAAGCACCGATGACCAGTCGATCCGCTATGGCCTTGGCGCCATCAAGGGCATCGGGCGTGCAGCGATCGAATTCATCGAACAGGAACGCGAAGCAAACGGGCCGTTCAAAGGCCTGGATGATTTCTGTAACCGCATGGATCTTCGACGTGCCAACAAACGTGCCATGGAGACCCTGGTCCGCTCCGGCGCCCTGGATCCGCTTGATGCCGGCCGCAACCGGGCGCGGTTGTTACATAACCTGCCACGTTGCATGCATGCAGCCGAGCAGATGCAGCGTGACCAGGAAGCCGGCCAGACGGATATGTTCGGTACACTTGGACCTGTAGACCCGGCCGAACCCATGGAAATGTCCGAGGTCGCCGAGTGGCCCGAGCTGCAGCGTCTTGAAGCAGAAAAGAATTCGCTCGGTTTATACCTGACCGGACACCCCGTCAAGGTGCACATGAAGGATATCCGTCACTTCACTGCCTGCCCGCTCGGTGAAGTGCACCTGCGGGTGACAAGGGAAAACTCCAACCGGCGGGGTGTCAGCATGACGCTGGCAGCGCTGGTAACTTCTTTGAGACGCCGGACGCAACGCGGGCATTTTATCGCTATCGAGGACCACACGGGGCGCATCGACCTGTTCCTGACGAACGAGGCCTATGCAACCTACGCCGACCTGCTGGAAAAAGACACCATCATCGTCATCGAGGGCAATGCCACGCTCGACGAATTCATGGGTAATTACCGCATCAACGCCAACCACATCATGACGCTGGCTGACGCCAAGGCGCGCTTCGCCACCGGCGTCAATATCGCGGTGACGGGGCCTGATGAAAACCTTTGCCGCAGGCTTGCATCCGTGTTTAACCCTTACCAGGGCGGTTCGGCGCCGGTTTTTGTCCATTACCGGAACCAGCGCGCCAGGGTCACGCTGGAACTGGATTACAGGTGGCGGCTCAAGCCCTGCGAAGAACTGGTCGCAGCACTCAATGAACTGGAAGAAGTAAACCTCGCTGGATTCCGCTACCAGTGAGCCAGAGGGGCTATTCGCCTATTCAGAGGGTCACTGGCCCGCATATTGCACCAGTATTCCGGATGCTGGCGCGGGACGGGTGCGGTTGGGCGCAGGGCTGGACTGAAAGCCATAGCTGCGGCTATGGATTGAGGGAAGCTCAAGTCCGACAGGCTCCTAGCTTTCGCCGGAACGGTAACGCCGGTAGAGGATTTTCACCCGTCGCACGTATTCGCGTGTTTCCGCATACGGCGGAACGCCGCCGTGTTTACGCACGGCATTCGGGCCGGCGTTATATGCCGCTGTGGCCAACTCCACATCCTGGTCGAACTGGTCCAGCAGAGCGGCGAGGTACCGGGTGCCGCCCGTGATGTTATCGACCGGGTCAAATACATCAACGACCTGAAGCTCCTGCTGGGTTGTGGGCATCAACTGCATCAATCCCTGTGCGCCACGTGGTGACAGGGCGTCCGGCTGGTAAGCCGATTCGGCGTGGATGATGGCCCGGACCAGCGCGCCGTCCACCTCGAACACCTCGGCCGCTGCCCGGATTTCCTCTTCGAAAGCACGCCGGTTCAACGGGATATGCTCCCAGTCCAGTTGGCTGCATTTCGGGTCCGAGGCATAACAGGGAAAATTGAGCACGGCAACATTCGCAAGACTTTCAGGCCTGACGCTGGTGTAATGGGTGACACCGTTTTCATCCGTGAACTTGTACACCTGGGCCTGCACGGAATGTGCACCAGAAAGGCTCAGAATCACCAGTAAACCGGATATCCATCCCATACTGCGCATCAACTCATCCACTCGGTCTTTCGGCCAGAAAAACCTGATTATGGCATAAATATTTTCACAGCCACCTGGACAGTGCGGCTCGGATGTCTTCAAGCTTGGCAGGTTTTGCGATGAAATCGTTCATTCCGCATTCGAGACAGTCGTCCCGATCTTCATCAAAAGTATTTGCCGTGAGTGCAATAATGGGAAGCCTGGACCTTGAATAACCTCTCTGCCTGATTAAACGCGTTGCCTGCAGACCATCGAGAACCGGCATCTGGCAATCCATCAAAATCAGGTCGTAGCTGGCCTGCTCCAGCGCCTCCAGGGCCTCGTTGCCATCCCTTGCAACATCCGCCTGGTATCCCAGCAACTCGAGCTGCTTCAAGGCAACGAGCATATTGATCTCATCATCCTCTGCAAGCAGTATCTTCTTTTCAGGTCCTTCACAGGGTGACTGGCAATCCTGCTGGATCGGGATATCCAATTGCACCTGTGCGAGACCGAATGGCACTTCGAACCAGAAAACCGCACCTCCGCCCGGTCTTTCAAATGCCCCGATTCTGCCGTCATGCGCCTCTACAATCTGTTTTGAAATTGCCAGGCCCAGGCCACTGCCGCCGTATTTTCGCGTGGTGCTCTCATCGCCCTGCGTGAAAGGCTGAAAGAGGTCGTTCACTGAACCAGCATCCAGTCCAATGCCGCTATCACTGATCTTGAAATGAATGGTGGCCTGCGAATCCGACCTATCACGGAGTGAGATTTCGAGCCTGACCTCACCTTCATGGGTAAACTTGAACGCATTTGACAGCAGGTTTACCAGGACCTGGCGCAAGCGGGATGCGTCGCCCTCGAGTTCCAGCGGTACTTCGTCCTGAATCACGAGGTTCAATTGCACGTCGGTCGACATCCTGGTTGGGCCAAACAGATCAAGCACCTGTTCGGTAAGTTGATCGAGCCTGAATGGTTCCTTCACCAGTGATATTTCACCTGCTTCGATTTTTGAATAGTCAAGAATGTCATCGACAACCTTGATCAATTCCTGGGCGGACGTGACGATTAACCTGGCTTGTTTTTGCTGCTCCCCATCGAGTTTCCCGCGCAGCAGGATCTCTGACATACCGAGAATGCCATTCATTGGGGTTCGGATCTCGTGGCTGACGTTGGCCAGGAACCTGCCTTTAACCCTCTCGGTCCGCTCTGCGATGACCTGCTTTACACGGAGTTTTTCCAGTTCGGCCTGCTGGGCTCTCGATTTTTCCGTAACCATGCGCAGTGAAGTGTTTTCCCATATGGCCAGTGCCCAAAACACCACCAGGCTGCATAACACCACGGTGGCCTGGGGCCCTTTAACGGTTTCGTCCAGCAAACCAAATCGGTCCAGGGCGATGTGTAATACGGGCAGCACAAATGACACCATGATGACCGGGCTGAAGGTGGCCTCCAGGATATCCCTTGCGTTGTACTTTGAATCCTCGCTTTCTTCATGAACAGGAAATTTATAATCGCGGGCTCGCGCGATAACGACCATGAGCAGGAAAGGCAGGCTCCACAGTACGTCACTGGCGGCTTTATCAGCCCACCCATATAGCCATGTGTAGTTGAGCGCTTCCAGCAGATCCAGGGCAGAGAATATGATGTGCATTGCTGCCATTGAAGCGTACAGGAAGCGCCACCTCGTGGTTCGGGCGCGGACCGTTAAAGCCACGAACACCATGATCAGAACGATGTCCACCCCGGTGAAGAACAGCAACGTAGGCACCAATGTGTCATAACTCTCCGGGGCCAGCCGGATCGGCACCAGGATAAAATAGAAAAACAACGTGAGGACGAGCACGATCGGCGCCGCGATCAAGAACGGCCGGTCAGGTTTTTGTACCGCTTGGTTGCTCGAAAAGTGCGGCATAAAACTCACCGCGACGAACCACCCGGCGTAATAAGCGATGAAGATTGAATCGGTGAGGATGTCAAGATAGGGGTTCCATGAAGCCCACTTCATGAACAGGTACATGGCGTTAACCGCCCACCAACCCATAAATGCCAGCGATAACACTTTCCAGAACAGCGTCTCACGCCTGGAATATGCATCGGCCCCCCGCGGCCAGAGGACATACACGGTAAACGGCAACAGGAACACAGATGCCACGAAATAACCGTAAGCCTCCGTAAAATCAGACGCTTGCCCGAATACAAAATAGGGGGAATGAAACAGGATGAATGCAGCCGCAAAGACCCGTATAACCGGATCTTTCCAGAGCTGCTGGGTGAAAAATATGCTGTCCCTTCCTACAGCCATCTATTCCTACCTGGAACCCCTTTTAGCGGGCAACAAACCAACCGCAGCCATCAATCATGATAGCTCCGGCAGCCTGAGCCGAATTCGAACTGGTCGATTAAGTTCTGCGCCATGCGGTTGCGACACGTTTTGGCGTGCAAAAATCTTAGCTCATGTTGTGCCTAAAAGCCAGAAAAACCAGATAAGCTATTGATTTACAGCGAGCATGAACCAAGCCCGTGTTTTTCGAGGTAACGCTGATGGTATTCCTCGGCTGGCCAGAATGGCTGCGCCGGTTCCACGGCCGTGACGACCGGGTTTGGCCAGCGGCCTGAATGTTCGAGTTCTTCGATGGCCCGGTGCGCTGCGTCCTTTTGTTTATCGGTATAAAAAAACACCACCGAGCGGTACTGGTTGCCGATATCCGGGCCCTGCCGGTTCAGGGTGGTCGGGTTGTGCATGGCGAAAAACATTCCGAGTAAAGTCTCGTAAGTAACGCGCCGCGGATCATATTTGACCTGGACGACCTCAGCATGCCCTGTTTTACCCGAGCAGACTGCCTTGTAACCGGGGTCATCGACCTCGCCGCCCATGTAACCTGAAGTCGCGTCAAGCACGCCATCAACCTCCCGGAAACGCGCCTCGACGCCCCAGAAACAGCCGGCGCCAAAGGTTGCAACTTGGGTGGCCAGTTCAATCGTGTCATTCATACCTAGTCTTCCTTTTGTTCCTTGAGCCGCATCATACCTTCCTGCGCCGTCGAGGCCACCAGGACACCGTCACGATCGTAAATCGAGCCCCGTGCCAGTCCACGGCCCCCGCTGGCGCTCGGGCTGTCACAGGAGTACAGCAACCACTCGTCGACCCGCACCGGGCGGTGGAACCACATGGCGTGGTCCAGGCTGGCCATGGTCAGGTTGGGCTGGATGAAGGAGATTCCGTGTGGCAGGGTGGCGGTGCCGACCAGGTAGAAATCCGAGGCGTAGGCCAGTAATGCGCGGTGCATGGCATCGGGCACATCGATTTTCTCCGTCAGGCGAAACCAGATATCCGAGTACGCCGGTTGCGGGTGCGGGTTGAACACGTCGGTCTTGCGCACCGGGCGGAAGTCGAAGGGACCGGTGCGTTTGAACCAGCGGCGCAGCAACGGCGACGCCTGTTTCAACCTGTCTTCCGGAATTTCGTGACCCGATGTCAATTCTTCAGGCCCGGGCATTTCGGGCATTTCCAGCTGGTGCTCAAGGCCGTCCTGCTCGAGCTGGAACGACGCCGCCAGCGTAAATATGGGTCGGCCGTGCTGGATGGCCACCACGCGGCGTGACTTGAAGCTGCGCCCGTCGCGGTTGCGGTCCACGTCGTAGACGATCGGGGCGGATGCATCACCAGCGCGCAGGAAATAGGCGTGCAGCGAATGGATGACGCCTTCGTCCACCGTGCGGCTGGCCGCGATGACCGACTGCGCCAGCACCTGTCCGCCAAACACCCTGGGAGTGCCGATATCCCGGCTTTCGCCCCGGAACAGGTTGACTTCCAGCGCCTCCAGCTCCATCAGGTGGAGCAGTTCTTCTACCGTGTTATTTGAATATGCCATTTCCGCTATGATAACCATTCTGCAAGGGCGGACAGTGTATGAATTCTGAACCCACTTTTCTATGGCATGACTACGAAACCTTTGGCGCCGACTCCCGTCTGGACCGGCCGGCCCAGTTCGCGGCGCTGCGAACCAACACGGCGTTGGAGCCGGTGGCAAAGCCTGTCAGCTGGTATTGCCAGCCGGCCATGGATGTTCTGCCCCACCCCATCGCCAGCCTGATTACCGGCATCACGCCACAGGAAGCGCTGGAAAAAGGCCTGGTCGAGGCGGAGTTTGCCGCCGCCATCCGTTCTGAAATGATGGAACCCGGCACCTGTGTCGTGGGTTACAACAGTATCCGCTTCGATGACGAGTTCAGCCGCAACCTGTTTTACCGCAACCTGTATGACCCTTACGAGCGCGAGTACAAGAATAACAACTCGCGCTGGGACCTGATCGACCTGGCGCGCATGTGTTTCGCCTTGCGCCCGGATGGCATCGAGTGGCCGGAACACGAGCCGGGCAAACCGAGTTTCAAGCTCGAACACCTGAGCGCCGCCAACGGCATCGAACACGAAGGCGCGCACGAGGCCCTGTCGGATGTCATGGCGACCATCAACCTGGCAAGGCTGATCAAGAAAAAACAACCGCGATTGTTCGATTGGGCGTTGAAGATGCGCGACCAGGATTTTGTCATGCGGTCGCTCAGCACGCTACAGCCCGAACCCATACTGCACACCACCTCGCGTATCCCCGCCAGCCGTGGCAGCACCAGCCTGGTGCTGCCGCTGTCGATTTACCCTGAGCGGAAAAAATCGGTCATCGTATTTGACCTGATGACGGATCCGGAACCTTTGTTGAAGCTC
>JAPHTE010000464.1 GCA_026196445.1 Lysobacterales bacterium | reverse complement strand
TTGCCTGCGCTTCAATCTGTCCCGGTTGTTGCCAGACCAGATCGGCGGGCAGCTGAAAAAGATCCTGCAGGCGGAGTCGGTAGAGGCGGAGTCACCCGCGATTATGCGTATAGCGCGCGCCGCTGATGGCAGCATGCGTGACGGTCTGAGTCTGCTCGACCAGGCCATCGCTTACGGTGGCGGCAGCCTGCGTGATGCGGAGGTCGCCAACATGCTGGGCAGTATCGACTACGCACATATTGAAGCCATCATCGATGCGCTGGTGCGCTCCGATGCGGGCAGCCTGCTGGGAACCGTGCAAGACCTGGTCAGGCAATCACGCAGGCTGGAAACGGCGTTGGAAGAACTGGCGGAAGCCATGCACAGGATCGCCCTGATCCATGCGGCACCGGATTTCCGTGACCCGGAACGGGCCGACTGGGATTCGCTGGTGGAGTTCGCGGGCCGTATTTCACCGGAAGACGCACAATTGTATTACCAGATCGCGGTGACCGGTTGCAGGGACCTGGAACTGGCGCCTGACCCGCGCACCGGGCTGGAAATGACCCTGTTGCGCATGTTGGCCTTCAGGCCCGGGGACGGGAACAGTCCGGCGCCATCGTCCGGGCCAGCCGGGGATAAGGCAGGGAGTGACAAAGAGGCTGCCAGGAAAGCCCGCGAAGCCCTGGAAGAAATGCAGCAGGGAGAATCAACTGGCCAGCTTGAGCTCCAGGACCGTGTCAGTAAATCCGTCAGCGAACCGGCCGCCGCGGAATCTCCGCCCGACTGGTTTAACCTGCAGGAGAGTCTGGAACTGAGCGGCGCAGCGCGGGAACTGGCCAGGAACCTGCAACTCGAATCGGCCGGCAAGGTACGCTGGAGGTTCCTGGTGCCAGATACGTTACAGCACCTGGGTACACCCAGCGTGGTACAGGATTTGCAATCTGCGTTGTCGGAACGTCTCGGCCAGTCGGTCCTGCTGGACCTGCACACGGCGTCCGAACCCGTTGAATCGGTGGCGGCCATTGCGCAACGCCAGGTGGACGACCGTTTCAGCGAGGCGGAGCGGGTCATCAAAGAGGACCCGACCGTGCAGGAAATCAAGGATAAATTCGGTGCGCAAATCGTGCCGGATACCATACAACCACTTCAATAGACATTTATCCAGGAGTCAGGAAACAGGCATGAAAGGAAATATCGCGGGCTTGATGCAACAGGCTCAGAAGATGCAGCAGGAGATGCAGAAAGCCCAGCAGGAGCTGGCCAACTTGGAAGTCACCGGCCAGGCGGGCGGTGGCATGGTCAGCGTGGTCATGAACGGCCAGCACGCGGTGAAACGGGTCACGATCGACCCGTCATTGCTCGAGGATGTCGAAATGCTCGAAGACCTGGTGGTCGCTGCAACCAACGATGCGGTCAACCGCATCAAGGAATCATCCGCGGCACAGATGGCTGAAGTGACCCAGGGCATGAAGTTACCGCCCGGGTTCAAGCTGCCGTTCTAACCCGCTCATTGCGCTAGCCGACATGTCATCTGAACCGCTTTTGAGCCAGTTGATAGAGTCTTTGCGCTGTCTGCCGGGCGTGGGCCCAAAGACCGCCCAGCGCATGGCGCTGCATTTGCTGGAACGCAACCGTGAAGGGGGTTTGCAATTGTCTGCGGTGTTGGTGGAGGCGATGCAGAAGATTGGCCGCTGCAAGCAATGCCGCGATCTCACTGAACTGGAACTTTGCAGTATTTGCGCCAACCCCGGCCGTGACCAGACGCTGTTGTGCGTGGTTGAATCACCGGTCGATGTGCTCGCTATCGAACAGGCTACCGCGTTCCGGGGCCGTTATTTCGTATTGCTCGGACGCCTGTCGCCGCTGGATGGAATCGGCCCGGCCGAGCTGGGCCTGGACCAGTTGGCGAAGCGTCTCGAAGCCAACCCGCCCGAGGAGATGATCATCGCCACCAACCCGACGGTAGAGGGCGAAGCCACCTCTTATTACCTGCAGCGCATGGCAGGCAAACACGGTATCCGCGTGACCCGGATCTCCCACGGTGTTCCGCTGGGTGGTGAACTCGAATATACGGACCAGTCGACCCTGGCGCATGCCTTTGGCAGCCGCCAACTCGTAGACTAGCCGGGACATTTCACCCGCCGGCAACGGGCCGGGCAATCACTTACCCGGCCCGTTTTGCCACGCTGACCGTTACTTGGTGTCCGCGACTTTTTCGTCTTTCAACAGGATGTATTCACGGTTGATGTCGACCGTGCGCATACCGATGCCCTTGACGTTGACCAGCTCGTCGACGTGCTTGAACGGGCCATTCTCGTCCCGGTAATTGATAATGGCCGTGGCCTTGTTCAGGCCAACGCCTTTCAGTGCATCGGACAGTTCCTCGGCACTGGCGGCATTGATGTTGACCGGCTGCTGGGCCCAGGCCCAGAGCGAGAACAATGCGGTTGCCAGCAATGTCAGCAGTGACTTGATACTCATGGTTTTCATATTTTCCCCTCTCGTTGCAAAAGACAATGTTTACCCGGCAAGAACCGGGCAGATTCAGCTTATGCATTCGTGGTAGATGGAAACAGGGGAGACCACCCCGTCTTCGTGTAGGCAATTTACTTCGTTCAGAAATACGTTTGAACCGCTCTCAGGTTTTGAGAATCAGTCCTGTTTGAATACAACTGAACAAGGAGGAACACCACTCATGTCAGAAAAATTGCAACTGGTCGGCAAGACGATTTCAGGTATCATCGCCACCGCGGGCGAGGGGGACAATCCACATAGAATCTGGATGTTACAGTTTACGGATGGCACCCACGTCGAGTTCGTTTCACCCTCCGCAAGGCGCCGTTTGATTCGTGAAACCGGTGGTCACAACCGCCTGCCAAGAGCGCATTCCCAGGTTGCTTAAAACCGCTTGGGCAATGCCAGGCAAGGTTATCCACAAAAGCTGTGGATAACTCTGTGTGTAAAGTATCGCGTGGACAGTCACCCTGCGTGGCTGTCTTGATTGGTCAAAAATTAACCACTTATTAATTAACAATAAAAAACAATGGCTTATGAATAGGTCGCCAGCGGAATACAACTGAATTCAGCTGTCATAATTCCGTCATACGAACAATCAGCGACTTGTGCATAAATTATTCGAATTGAATCTAGGAAAGTCCAATAACCCATTGATTTGGGGTTAGTGCCTACAAATGGTCAGCACGGCAAATTTCTTCGCCCCAGGCTTCAAGCTGGTCGAGTATACGTTGGGCACGATGATCGTTGGGGTTTTGCTCGCGGGCGGCCTCGATTTCGAGCCTGTAGCGATCAGGTGTCAGTTGGCGATCATCGGTCGGGTTCAGCAACCTGGCCAGGCGCTGTTGCTGCCAGCGCTGATGCTCCTGCGCATCCAGTGTTGCCGGATAATTCCGCGCCCGGTAGCGAAACAGCATTTCTTTCAGCCGTGCGTCCTGGAACGGCCATTGCAGCTTGGCCAGTTCCTCAGGCTGCGTTGCGTGGACTTTTGCCATCAGCTTCCGGTCGGCATTTGAAAAAAATCCACCAGAGTAAATCATGTGGTCCGGGTCTGTTTCCCCGCCGGGCGGCAAGGGGGCAAATACATCCATGAGCTTGCCGCGCAAGCGGGGCAAGGCGGCGAGCAACTTTTCCGCGTTCCGGTAACAATGTTCCGGGTCGAGGCCGATCCGTTGGCAGTCGACACCCTGCAGGGTCCTGGCGGGTGCGATCATCGGCACGTGGTTTGTGTGAATGGACTTCAATGCAATGCGTTCCACGTCGTCGGGCAGGTCATCGGCGGAGGTGAAAAGGCGGTCAGAAATTTCATCCGCGTCGAGCTTCAACAAAGGTTCCGGATCCGTCATCAGGTCAAATACG
>JAPHTE010000050.1 GCA_026196445.1 Lysobacterales bacterium | reverse complement strand
TGTCAATGAGAAAAAGACCGGCGAGGAGCGCCGCCAGGCTATTTATAACGGCATCACGGAGATGTTTGCCGGCTTCCCGTTCCGCGCGGGCCAGTAAATACGGCCATAACCGGCCCGGGTCAACCGGGCCGGTTATGGCGCAGGTGGGCAGTAATATTGACGCCGTGACCAATTAAAAAGTTGGCCGTCTAGGGGTTGAGCGGCTTCAAACAGATTTTGGATCTTGAAACTTCGGTCCTGCCGATTTTACGGCGCAGGCGTCGTAATGAATCTGCCAGAGCCTTGCCGGTCCAGGTGTCGTCCCGGGAAGCCACCGCCTTTTGTAACTCATCCAATTCCGTGGCCAGTTTTTGGTCGCTCCAGGCCAGTGTGAGCGCGTTCAGCGTCGTGGGTTTCCTGGCAACAGAAGAAGGCGCCGCGGTGCACTCGAGCCAGGCATAAAGCGCGGCATAAGTTTGACTGGCCTGGTTGCTCTTGCAGGCGCTTTGCAAAGCGCCAAACGTGGTTTTTTCATTGTCCGGCGCTTTCTTGTGGGCATTGTGTGCGAAACGCCACCAGAGGATGGCTGCCAATATTAATGCCAGCGTGGACAGTATTGTCCGTCGCACGCGCGGGGATTCGCCAGTGGTTCCAGCAGCTGTATCTGCCTGAACAGCATCTGCGGGTGGCGCCATGACTGCCAGGTTCAAGCCCGGCACGATTTGCTGTTTCAGTTCCTGGCTGGACGGATCCCACCATTGGAATCGGATGCCCGGAATCTCGTAGGTTCCGGGTTTTTCAACCACCCAGATAATGCTGTCCTTGCGTTCCCCCGTCAAATCGCCGCGGTTGGTTTTATCATTGACCTCGGGGGGCTGTGGATAGGCTGCGAGGCCATCGGTGCGGAACACCGGCAGCGGTGGCAGCAACATCGCAGAAACATCGTCGGCGCGCCGGGTGACGTTCAAGGTGAACGCATCTCCCGTTCGCGCACTTGTGGTGAGCGGCTGCCAGTCATGGTCGAGTTCAAACGCGCTGGTTGTAATCAGTAGCGCGCCCTCAGTGACTCCCGGCGGCAGTTTGATCTCCAATGCCAGTGCTTCGGTCTGAAACTCAAATGCTTTTTCAACGCTGCCAAATCCTGCTGACGTGGTAAAACGCACATCAATGGGCGGGATTTCCAACTGGCCGGACTTGTGTGGGTAAAAGGCAAGTGGATAACGGAGAATCTGCCAGCTTTGCCCTTTCACATTTTCATTCAGCTTGATGGTCGTGGTGTCGGTTTGCATCAGGAAGCCGCCGCTGACTTCCGGCAGGTTGAAATGTGAATCGGAGAAGCTGAATCCAGTGGTTTTCAGGTCCAGGTTCACGGTAATTTGCTGTCCTGCCCAGAACGCCTGGCCCTGTTGAATACCGATATCTACTCTTGCTTGTACTTCGTCCTGTTGCGCGAATACAGCGAAGGGTGCCAGCAGGCAGGCAAAAGTCATGGCAGTCAAGCGAAGCCTATTCGTCACCCTTGGCATCCTCGTCCGCGGCGGGTTGGCTTTTCCGGGTGACCAGTTGATAGCTGAACCTTGCCGCCAGGAAATCAGCCGGCCGGTTTTCCACCTTGCGCAGCCACATCGCACGCATGGCATCTTCACTCAATCGCTGGTCGGCAGCGTCGATAAGCTGTTCGCTCTCGGAATTTTTCACCCGGCCGGTCTGGTCAAATACAAATTCATCAGCACCCAGCATGCCATCGGTTCCGCCGACCTCATCGTTGGGTGGCGCCATGGCCTGCTTCCTCAGGATGGCGATTTGCAGATTCTGACTGGCTTCGGGCCAATCCGGGCGCTTGCGAAGGGCGTTTTGATAAGCCTCGATAGCGGCATCGTATTCACCCAGCATGACATGCGCATTACCACGATTGTAGTTTGCATCAGCAGTTCCGGAGCGGCCGAGTACGCTCGCGGCCGTTTTGAAATCTCCGACCATGAACAGCGCTGTACCTATGCGTTCAGGGGTGGTGAATTGGCTTGCGGCTTCCTGGAATCTGCCCTGGTCCATGAGGCGCTGGCCCTGTTGCTCCGGCGTAAACCACAGGTCAACCCACTCCAGCGCCATCACGGCCGGGACGTGCAGGACAAAAAGGAGGGCCATCAATATTTTCATTCGATCGCCACCGATCCGCCGCGGCGGAAGAAAGACAATATGAGCAGTATCAGCGGCACCAGCAGGTAGTAGCCGGAATCTTTCCACTGTTGGCCTTCCTGCGCAGGGACGTTGCTGATGCTGCGTTCGATCCTGGCCGCAAGCGCCATCACATCGTTCTTATCTGCGGTCACTGCAGTAACGGTGCCTCCCATGACCCGGGCGGCTTCACGCAGGGCATCCATATCCAGCGCGGGCGCCGGGGGGCTGCCGGGCGGCGGGATGGCCTCCGGGCCCGCAGACATGGCCAGGATATGCACATCGACCCCCCATTCTTGATGGGCGCTTTGCAGTTCGTTCAGTTGAGAGGCATCCACGCTGTCGGTGATCAAAACGATCGATCCGGGCACCGCAGCACGCACCAGCCGCTGGCTTGCCAGCGTAATAGCCTCGGCCGGATTGTCACCCTGCATGGGCATGACAGACGGTTCCAGTGCAGCGGCAAAATTGTTGATAACACCGGCATCGGAAGTCAGCGGCATCACCAGGTGTGCGCTGCCGGCAAATGCAATTAAACCTGTGCGGATGCCGTTCCTGAGCTCCAGCAGGTCTTGAATCTTGATTACGCTTCGTTGCAGGCGGCTGGGCTGGATATCCCGGGCCAGCATTTCCGGCGTGACCTTGATGACGATGAACATGGCGGCCTGGTCTTCGCTGAAAGGTGAGGCTTGCATCTGCCACGTGGGTCCGGCCAGGGCCAGCGTGCCGGTCAGCCAGGCCATGCCCAGCATGTAAACAGGCCGCCAGCGGCCGCTTTCATTGCTTTCACTCAGGGTCAGGTGCTGCAGCAAGTGCGGGCTGATCACCTTTCTCCATTTGCGAATTGAATCACTCCGCCGGTAAACAGACCACAGCAGGAAAGCTGCCGGTAGCAGCAGCAATAACCACGCAGGGCGCAGAAAATGCAACTGCTGGATCGATGCCAGGAAATCCATCAGCCTGTCAGTTCCGGCGTGTCAGGACTGTTCAGACGCCAGCTCAAATAGCGCAAACGAAGCTCCAGCACCAGGAAGTACAGCAGGGTCAGTAACATCCCGGCAGCCAGGGGCCAGTGATAGAGTTCCGTTAGCGGCCGATAACTCTGGGTTTCGACCTGGCGAGGATTGATTTCGTCGAGGTGGTCATAAATGGACTCCAATTCAACCCGGTCGTGAGCATGGAAATAACCGCCACCGGTCGTGCTGGCTATCTTTCCAAGAGTTTTCTCGTCCAGCGCCTGTTCACCCACCGCGGCCGGATCGCCGATTGCGATCGTGTGCACGACCACAGCGTTGTCGCGAGCGATCTCTGCCGCCCTTTCGGGCGGTACAAGGCTGCCGGTATCGTTGCCATCCGTCAGTACGATCAGTACGCGTTCATCGACTTTGCTACGCTCGAATTGGCTGATCGCCAGGCCCATGGCGTCACCCAGCATGGTTTTTGGACCCAGCATTCCAATTTGGGCTTCGTCCAGCAATTCCCTGACGACATCCAGGTCATCGGTGAAAGGCACCTGCACGAAAGCTGCTGAACCAAACAATATCAACCCTACCCTGTCACCATCACGGTGGGTAAAAAAGCTGTCCAAAACCTGTTTCACAGCCGATAGCCGGTCAACGATGGTTCCTTCGGCATCGGTGAAATCCATCGTTTCCATCGAACCGGACAGGTCAACGGCGACCAACAGGTCCCGCATCGGCAATTCCTTGATGATTGGCTCTTCAAGCCGCTGCGGACGTGCGATGGCGGTAACCAGGAGAATCCATGCAAGAACCAGCATCAACCACTGCGACAAGGGCCGTTTGGCCATCGCGAGACGGTTGCCGGGAGCCTGGCCGGTCAATTGTGACAGGCGTCTTAGAAAGGGAACCCGGACCGCTGTCCTGGCTTCCTGGTGTGGCGGTAGCAGACTCCTGGCCAACCAGGGCAGCGGCAGCAGGACTAACAGCCATGTATGTGCAAAGCCCAGCATGGCGTCATGTCTCCCTTGGGCCCTGCGGCCTGGAAGCTGCGCGGTGGTTTTTCAGCCAGTGATGGGTGGCTTCCAGCAGAGTTGCTGCCGCCTGCGGGCTGATTTCATTCAAATCACCCGCAGAGTAGGAAACCCGGTCGAGGATCTCAGCTACAGGTTCTGTAAATAATGGTTTTTTTGTCTTCGAGTTCAGAAATTGATGCCAGCCTGCACCCGCCAGTGAGGCAACCTGCTTGCGCGGGTAAACTGAAAGCGCGGTGCGCTTGATCAGGACAGGAATTTGCCTGAGGCCATCGCCCCGCCTGGCATCGTCGTGCATGTCCCGCTCGAGCCGGTGAAATGCTTCCAGGGCAGCGCGCCGATAACGGTTACTCGACCAGCGCTTTATTGACCGGTAGCCGAACCACGCCAATACGATCAGTGCAAGGGCAAACAAGAAATACCACCCGGTGGCCAACGGCCACCAGTTCACCTGCGCAGGCAATACGATATCGTTGAGGTTTTGCAGGCTGGCGGGATCCGGGGATTTCATTCAGACGCACTCAGCCTCGTTTTGTACCCTGGTGATGTCCCAGGGCGGCGCGGATTTGTTCCGGAACCGGCAGGATTGTATTTAACGGCAAAACCGGAATTGAAAAACGCCGCGAGGCCGACTGTATGCGTTCCAGCCTTTGTTCAAACTCACTTTTGTAATCTGCACGCAGTTTGCTGCTTGAGGTATCGGCCTCAAGCTGGCCGCCTGCATCTGCGAACCTCAAACGGCCGGCATCGGGTATTTCTTTCTCCAACGGGTCGTAAATGAACGCTGTCAACACGTCGTTGTGTTCTGACAATCGCGTGATGTGTTTGCGTGTTTCCGGGTCAATGCCACTGCCGTCGGTGATCAAACAGACCAGGCAGTCATGGCGGGCCAGCAAGCTGGCCTTGCGCAATACTTCGTTCAATTTTCCGGGGTCTGGCTGCAAACCGGGATCGCTGTTCAGAGCATGGTTCTTGGCCACTACCTGCTGCAGGATTTGCATAACCCGTTCGCGACTGCGGTGGGGCGGGACCACAG
Source organism: Lysobacterales bacterium (assembly GCA_026196445.1). Lineage (GTDB taxonomy): Bacteria > Pseudomonadota > Gammaproteobacteria > Xanthomonadales > SZUA-36 > SZUA-36. The sequence goes on along the minus strand of JAPHTE010000050.1, from coordinate 14,191 downwards.
CTATGTCCGTGTCGTTGAACACCAGCGCACCAACCCGGTCGCCGGTACTGAGCACCCGCCACGCCGATATGGCCGCCACTTCGGCGGCTGTCACGGATTTCATTCGTTCCTGGCTGCCGAAAAACATGTTGACCCGTTGGTCGATGAGCAGCCAGACCGTGCGATCCTTTTCCTCGGTATAAACACGAACGTGCGGGTCGCGGGTCCGTGCGGTGACTTTCCAGTCGATGTTGCGGGTGTCATCGCCCGGAAGGTAATTGCGCAGTTCCTCGAAATTGAGCCCGCGCCCCCTCAGTTTCGATGCGTGGCGGCCACTCAGGACGCTGTGAATTGGCTGTCGGGGCAAAAAGCTGAACCCTGAGGCCATGAATTGCAACCTGATCAGCTCATCCAGGTCCGCATAGACGTCGGCTGCACTGTTGGCTCTTTCAGGTTTCCTTGTGACCGCTGTGTATTGCACGGAAGTCAGTATCAGTTGCTGAGCACTTCCACCAGGGGCTGCCCGAATGCCCCGGAAGGCGGCTTCATGCGCAGGCTGGCTGCCAGTGTCGGGGCGATATCGTAGGGTGCCACGGTGCGGTGGATCGTCTTTTTACCGATCCTCGGCCCGGCAAAGAAAATCGGCACATGGGTATCGTAACGCCATGGTGAACCGTGAGTAGCCGCTACAACCAGGCCGTCAAAATCATTGATGAATACATTCGGTTCAAAGACTACGAATATATCGCCTGAACGCTTGGCATTGTAGTTGTTCAGTACTGAACGCATCAGCAAGGTGTCTGGCTGGCGATTTTCGGCCAGTGCAGAACTGGGTACTGCAACGGAGATGCCCCCGAATTCCGCCAGTTCTTCTGCGACCGCCTGTTCAACCGCCGCCTGGTCCAGGCCCTTTTCCCGGATCAGTTCCCGGTTGAGATAGACATAGGGATGGGAATACATGGTTATCAGTTCTTTACCGATCCCGAACTTCTGTTTGAGCCGTGCTATCGCAGGTTCACGGTCGAGATTCTCTGTGTCGAAGTACTGGGCGTTGCGAATACCCAGCGAATTGAGGTAACCCGGTGATTCCGGGCCACCATGATCAGCCGATAGCACGATCATTGTATTTTCAAGGCCAATTTCCTGTTCGATAAATGCGAACAATTCTGCCAGTGTCCGGTCCAGTTGCAGGATGTTGTCTTCCGCTTCAAGGCTTGACGCACCGAACAGGTGGCCCACGTAATCCGTTGCAGAAAAACTGACCGACAGGTAATCGGGCACGGCATCCTGCCCGAGTTTTTCCTGGCGAATCAATTCCCGGGCAAAATTCAAGGTCAACCTGTCACCGGCGGGACTGAGTGTCAGGCGCGTGGTGAAATACTTGTCGTCCGCCGCGCCGAAGGCATGTGGGAAAGTCCGCCCAAAACCGGGGAAATCGGTTTCCCACGGACGGTCGTCGCTATCACCAAAGAGATAGCTCGATTTTTCGTGCAGCAAGTTCCATGACCGGCCTGCGTAAGCTGACACATGGTCTGCCTGGTTCCATCGCGTCACCCAGTCGGGGTATTCATCGTAATAGTAGTTGCTGGTGACAAATTCGCCGCTCGATTTTGAAAACCAGAACGCCTTGCCAGCATGTCCGGCCATGGCCACTGCGCTGCGGTCCTTGACTGAAACACCAAAAATTTTCGCCTTGCCTCCGAAGTGAATGGCCATTTCGTCACCGAGCGTGGAAACGAGGATGGCATTCGGAGATCGGCCGGTAACGCCGGCAGCTTTTTGGGTCGGATCGATCTCCGTCGCCTTGTCAACTCCGGCGTTGGCGGTGAGCAATGTGTAATCCGGGTCTTCGATGTTGTACACCAGGCGTTGTAACCCGTGGTCAAACCAGACGTTGGCGACCATGCCGTGCATGGACGGCAGCGCCCCGGTGGCCAGAGACGCGTGGCCGACAATGGTTTCGGTATTCGCATGCTGGTAGTGCGCGCTGGTGTAGTGGACGCCGTTTTCGATCAGGTACCGGAATCCGCCATCTCCAAAGCGGTCTGCGTAACGGGTGGGCATATCACCGCGCAGTTGGTCCACTGTGATCTGAAGGATTAGCCTGGGTGGCGGCGTATCTGTTGTTGCCCCCCATGAAGGCAATGGAAGCACTGCCAAAAACAATACCGGCAGGAGTTTCGCCACGCTATTAGTCAACAACTTTTTCATTGTATGTCCTACCCCACTGCCACTTGTTCAAGGATGGTGTCGATGATGTCGTTTGCAGAAACTCCTTCCGCGTTGGCCTCATAGCTCAAGGTCAGGCGATGGCGCAATACACTGTGGACGACGGCCCGCACATCGTCGGGCAGGACCTGTTGCCGGCCATTGAGCCAGGCATGCACCCGGGCGCATTTGTCAAGGCCGATCGCACCGCGCGGACTCGCGCCAACACGTAACCATGATCTGAGTTGCTCGCCATAACGCTCGGGGTAACGGGTGGCGAAGATCAGGTCAACGATATATTTTTCGATGGTCTCGGCTACGCCGATCTGGTTGATTTCCTTGCGGGCATCAAAAATGACCTGTTGCAGCACGGGGCCGTCGGTACCTGCTGGTTCGGCAGCACTTTCTTCACCGCGTACCAGCCTGATCACCTGGGCCTCGGCATCCTCGGTTCCATAATCGATGTACACATGCAGGAGGAAACGGTCCATTTGCGCTTCTGGCAACGGGTAGGTGCCCTCCTGTTCGATCGGGTTCTGGGTTGCCATGACGATGAACAACCCGGGCATTTTGTGGGTCGTGCCAGCCACCGTCACCTGGCGTTCTTCCATCGCCTCTAACAGCGCTGCCTGTACTTTGGCGGGCGCCCGGTTGATTTCGTCGGCCAACACGATGTTGGCAAAAATCGGTCCTGCTTCAAACCGGAAGCTCGGTTGACCGGATTCGGTATACAACACTTCGCTGCCGGTAATATCCGAAGGAAGCAGGTCGGGTGTAAACTGAATTCGTGAAAACTCCGCGTCCATGTTTTTTGCCATGCTCTTGACGGCACGGGTTTTGGCCAGGCCTGGCAGTCCTTCCATCAGGATATTGCCATTTGCCAGCAGGCCGATGATCAGCTGTTCGATGACCGGTTCCTGGCCGATGATGGACTGGCCCATGCGGGACTGTAGCGTGCGGACTGACTCAAGTGTGTTCATGAACAAAAACCTGTCAAAATTGAATGGAGTAGTTTGGGCGGGTGTTACAGAGAATCATGCGGGTACTATAAATTATCGCTGTGAATTTTGTAAAAAAAGCGGGAGATTGCTCTCCCGCCTCCGTATAAAAAATGCCAAACAGGTTATTGGCGGCTCGCCGCAGCCTTCATTTTGTTCATCACGGCATCGATACTCAGTGAGCCGCCGGCTGTTGGCGGGAACTCCCTGAATGTCTCGAGGAACTGCGCCACGTAGGCCTGGGCAGGGACGAATAGCCACATGGTGTCCGCATAGAAGTCGCGGACATACATCGCTGAATCCGGACCGACCTCGAACGGGTCCATGCGCAGGTTGACGATCAGCGGCCAGCTCGGTGTCTTGCGGTAAGCCTCGTTGATGGAGCCTTCCATGATGGTGAAATGTGCTTTCCAGTCCTTGTACCTCACGGCATTCAGATTGCCGGCCGCATCGAAATAGAAGATTTCATTGCGCTTGCCCGGACCCTTGCCAGCCAGCAAATCGGTCTGGTTATAACCATCGAGATGCACCTTGAAATCTTTGCCTGCGGCACGGTGGCCTTTCAACAGTTTTTCCTTGACGTCGGGTTCACCTGCAGCCGCCAGCAGGGTCGGCATCCAGTCTTCCTGAGAGAAAATATCGTTGATGACTGTTCCAGGCTCAACGGTTCCGGGCCACCTGACCATCATGGGCACCCTGAAACCGCCTTCCCAGGTGGTTCCCTTTTCCCCACGGAAGGGTATGGTTCCGCCGTCCGGCCAGGTAAATTTTTCAGCGCCGTTGTCGGTGCTGAAAATAACAATCGTGTTGTCGGCAATGCCGAGTTCGTCCAGCTTGTCCAGCAGTGCGCCGACGCCGTCGTCAAGTTCCATCATCCCGTCAGCATACAGGCCGTATCCGGACTTGCCCTTGTACTTGTCGCTCAGGTGCGTCCACACGTGCATGCGGGTGGAATTGTGCCAAACGAAGAAAGGTTTATCCGCTTTGTGAGCCCTGTCGATAAAGTCCAGGCTGGCATTCAGGAACTCGGTGTCAGCAGTCTCCATGCGTTTCTTGGTCAGGGGGCCGGTGTCTTCGATTTTGCCGTCAGAAGTGGCGCGAAGCACACCGCGAGGGCCAAACTTCTTGTGAAACTCCGGATCTTTCGGATAGAACTCGCTTTCCGGTTCCTCTTCCGCGTTGAGGTGATAGAGGTTACCGAAAAATTCATCAAAGCCGTGTGCGGTGGGCAGGTGCTCATCGCGGTCACCCAGGTGGTTCTTGCCGAATTGCCCGGAGACATAGCCGTGGTCCTTCAGCAACTCTGCAATGGTCGGATCCTTGTCCAAAATACCTTCCTTGGCGCCCGGCATGCCGATTGTCAGGAGTCCGGTACGGAATGGGTGCTGGCCAAGGATGAACGACGCACGCCCGGCGGTGCAGCTTTGTTGTGAATAGGCGTCGGTAAAGAGTGCGCCTTCGTCGGCGATACGGTCAAGATTGGGCGTGGATCCGCCCATCATGCCACGGTGGTAGGCGCTGATGTTGTACATGCCAACGTCATCGCCCCAGATGACGAGTATGTTGGGTTTGTCGGCAGCCAGCGATGTCATACTCATGGTGAGCGCCAATAAACCCAGGGACCAAGTCATTATGGTGCTGGTTCGAAACATATGTCCTCCAAAAGATTGAATGGGAAGTTTTTCCATGTGGACTTCGAAGTGTAGTACAAAAAAAGTTTGGTGTCTGTGAATGCAGATTCTCCAAATGTTAACACAAAAAAATCGGCGGAATTTTCATTCCGCCGTTTTTGGTGCAGCAATGGTTAGCTAGACTCTGAGCAAGTTATGAAGAACCCCCGCCCTCAATGAGTTTTTCCATGGCCTTTTCCAGGGAGAAACTCGCCGCTTTCTGGCGGCGGGTAATCCTTGAACGTGCCGAGGAACTGACCCACGTATGTTTGCGCCGGAACCAACAGATAGGCCCGGTCGAGGAGCCAGTCGTAATACGTGTTGGAAGTCTTTTGCGCGCGCTCGAAGGGGTCGCGGCGCAGGTTGAAAATCAGCGGTACGCGCAGTGGAACGAAGGGTTCCGCCCACGCTCGCAAAGTACCCTCGACGCGTTGCTCCATGAAAATCAGTTTCCAGTCCTGGTAACGCAATGCGGTTAGATCGCCGTCGTCTGAAAAATAGAAAATTTCGTTACGGCCGGATTTATCTGATTCACCGGTCAACAGCGGCAGTATGTTGTATCCATCGAGGTGAATCCTGTAGTCGCGCCCCAGAGCGCTTGATGTGTAGCCATCGAGCAGGTCTTCCTTGATATCGTCCTTGCCGGCGGCGGCCAGGAAGGTCGGCAGCCAATCCATGTGGTGAACAATTTCATTGGTGTAGGAACCAGCCTTGATTTTGCCTGGCCAACGAACATAGGCGGGAACACGCCATCCGCCCTCCCAATTGGTATTTTTCTCGCCCCGGGTAGCCGCGCCGCCGCACGGCAAGGGTCATGTTTCCGTGGCGCTGGTCAGCTATGATTGAAGTACTGCGTGCAAATTCGCCTATAATCGCGTCTTTCGCGAAATAATTATCAATATCATCCATGCAAAAACGCCGTACAAAAATCATCGCGACTTTGGGGCCGGCAACGGGCTCGCCCAAAGTGTTGAAAGAATTGATCGAAGCAGGGGCCGATGTGTTCCGGATCAACCTGTCGCATGGCACGCACGACGAACATATCGCCAGTGCGCAGCGGGTCAGGGACGTTGCCCGGTTGCTGGGCAGGGAAGTTGCATTGCTGGCTGACTTGCGTGGGCCGAAAGTTCGCATCGGGGCGTTTGGAGATGGTCCCGTGGAATTGGCTGCCGGGGACAGGTTTACGCTGGACGCGTCCGATGCGGACGTGGCAGGCACCGGTGACCGCGTGAGCGTTACCTACAAGGGTTTGGCGGATGACGTGTCACCCGGTAATTTGTTGCTGCTCGACGACGGCTTGCTGGAAATGCGGGTCGTGGAAATTCGCTCCAGGGACATTATCTGCGAAGTTGAAACCGGGGGCATACTGCGGGATCGCAAGGGGATCAATATTCGTGGCGGAGGCCTGAGTTTGCCGGGTATCGCTGAACACGACAAGGAAGATATTCGACACGCGGCACAACTGGGTGTGGATTACCTGGCGGTTTCATTTCCGCGTAACGCCAGCGATATGCACGATGCGCGGCGCCGTTTGCGGGAAGCAGGCAGCCAGGCCAGGCTGGTGGCGAAAATCGAACGCAGCGAGGCTATCGAAAACCTGGAAGAAATCGTCGCCGCCAGTGACGCGGTCCTGATCGCGCGTGGTGACCTGGGCGTGGAAATCGGTGACGCCAAACTGCCTGGTCTGCAGAAACTGATTACCAGCAAATCGCTTGAGCACAACCGTATCGTCATCACTGCCACGCAGATGATGCAGTCGATGGTCGAGAGCCCGATCCCCACGCGGGCGGAGGTGCTGGATGTCGCCAACTCCGTATTTGACGGCACCGATGCGGTCATGCTGTCGGCTGAAACGGCTGTCGGCCGCCACCCGCAGACCGTGGTTGAGGCTATGGACCGGATTTGTGTCGGCGCCGAGAAGCACAATGAAACACGGCTTGGCTGTGACAACCTGAACGTGCAGTTTCAACGGATCGACCAGGCCATCGCGATGGCGGCCATGTTCATGGCCAACAACGTTTCGGTACAGGCCATCGTGGCCCTGACCGAATCCGGTTCCACCGCGCAATGGCTGTCACGGGTTCGCACCGCGGTTCCGATATTCGCGTTGTCTACCCAGCGTAGCAGCTTGCGGCGTATGGCCCTTTACCGTGGTGTCTACCCGGTGGCGCATGATTTCCAGGGCACGGACGTCGAAGAATCCCTGCTGGAAGGTATTCGGTTGTTGTTGCAGCAGGGGTATATCAAGGTCGGGGACCGTATCATCATGACCATGGGTGAGCACACCCGGAATGAAGGCGGTACCAATTCCCTGCGCCTGGTACAGGTCGGTGCTGACGGCTACCTGGAATATAATCCATCACTGGATATCCACTGACCAGCGGTTGGGTTTGTCTGAACCAACCGGCAATTCGAACGGTTTAAACCAAGCCTGGTCGCCTATACTTATTCACAGAGCTACACGAGCACAGACAACATAAAGAGGCGTCTTTGAATGAACGTTAGATCATCTTTGCAGGCCCAGGATGCTGATCCCCTGGAGACACAGGAATGGCTGGAATCGATGCGCGCAGTTATCGAACGCGAAGGGCTGGAACGGGCGCATTTCCTGTTGGAATTGATGGTGGACTTCACCCGCCGCAAAGGTGGCCATCTACCCTACGATGCGACTACCGCGTACATCAACACGATACCGCCGGGCCAGGGTGAAAAACACCCGGGCGATTACGAAGTCGAACGGCGTATCCGTGCGATGATCCGTTGGAACGCGCTGGCCATGGTATTGCGCGCCGCCAAGCGTGGCGGCGAGCTGGGTGGTCACATCGCCAGTTTTGCCTCGGCGGCTTCCCTGTACGACGTCGGCTTCAACCATTTCTTCCGCGGTCCCGATCACGAGGGCGGTGGTGACCTGGTCTTTATCCAGGGGCATTCCTCACCCGGTGTCTATGCACGGGCGTTCCTGGAAGGGCGTATCAGCGAAGAGCAAATGGACAGTTTTCGCCAGGAGGTCGACGGAGGCGGACTGAGTTCCTATCCGCATCCCTGGCTGATGCCGGATTTCTGGCAGATACCCACGGTGTCGATGGGTCTTGGGCCGATCATGGCCATTTACCAGGCACGGTTCCTGAAGTACCTGCACAACCGTGGTATCGAGGATACTTCGCAGCGCCGCGTGTGGTGTTACATGGGCGATGGCGAGTCCGACGAGCCGGAATCGCTGGGTGCGATTTCCCTGGCCGGACGCGAGGGGCTCGATAACCTGGTATTCGTGGTCAATTGTAATTTGCAGCGTCTCGACGGCCCGGTGCGTGGCAATGGCAAGATCATCCAGGAGCTCGAGGGCGTGTTCCGCGGCGCGGGCTGGAACGTCATCAAGGTAATCTGGGGCTCACGCTGGGATGCACTGCTGGCAAAGGACAAAACCGGGCTTTTGCGTAAACGCATGGAAGAGGTCGTCGACGGCGATTACCAGAACTACAAGGCCAAGGGTGGCGCATACACGCGTGAGCATTTCTTCGGTGCTTACCCGGAGCTCAAGGAGCTCGTGTCCAACATGACCGACGACGACGTCTGGCGCTTGAACCGCGGCGGGCACGATTCACACAAGATTTATTCGGCTTTTGCTGCTGCAACCCAGCATAAGGGCCAGCCGACCGTGGTATTGGCCAAGACGGTCAAGGGCTACGGCATGGGGGAATCGGGCGAGGCACAGAACATCACCCACCAGCAGAAAAAAATGGACGAGGAATCGGTACGTGCTTTCCGGGACCGTTTCAAGGTGCCTGTTTTTGATGAAGATCTCGCTGAATTGCCTTACTACCATCCGGGTGAAAGCAGCGTAGAAGTACAATATATGAAAGAACGGCGCAAGGCACTGGGCGGCTATTTGCCACAACGCCGTGTCAAGTCCCATCCTTTCGAAGTGCCGGGGCTGGAAATATTCGAATCCCTGTTGAAGGACACGGGTGAACGGGAAGTCAGCACCACGATGATCTTCGTGCGCGCCCTGGCCTTGTTGCTGCGGGACAAGAATATCGCCAGGCACATCGTGCCAATCGTGGCGGACGAGGCCCGCACTTTCGGCATGGAGGGCATGTTCCGCCAGCTGGGTATCTATTCCTCCAAGGGACAGCTGTATACGCCGCAGGATTCAGAGCAGCTGATGTTCTACAAGGAGGATACCGGTGGCCAGATCCTGCAGGAAGGTATTACCGAGGCCGGCGCGATGTCGTCCTGGATTGCCGCGGCCACCAGCTATGCCAACAACGATACGCCGATGATACCGTTCTTCATCTTCTATTCGATGTTCGGTTTCCAGCGTGTCGGCGACCTTGCCTGGGCGGCAGGGGACATGCGTGCGCGTGGTTTCCTGCTCGGTGGCACATCGGGCCGCACCACGCTCAACGGTGAAGGCCTGCAACACGCCGACGGTAACAGCCACTTGGTTTCCAGGCTGATACCCAACTGTATTTCTTATGACCCGACATTTGCTTACGAGTTAAGCGTGATCTTGCAGGATGGCCTGCGCCGCATGTACCGGGAAGAAGAAGACGTTTTCTACTACATCACGTTGATGAATGAAAACTATACCCACCCGGGCATGCCGGATGGTGTCGAGGAAGGTATCTGCAAGGGCATGTACAGGTTCAGACGCGGCCGTGCCGGAACCCACAAGGTGCAGTTGATGGGCTCGGGAGCGATCCTGCGCGAGGTGATCGAGGCAGCGGAGGTGCTGGAGCGGGATTTCTCGATCAGCGCCAACGTCTGGAGCGCAACCAGCTTTACCGAGTTGCAACGCGACGCCTATGCCGTGGCGCGCCACAACCGTTTTAACCCGGACGCTGAACCGCGCACCTCGTGGCTCGAACAATGCCTCGAAGGGCACGATGGGCCGGTGGTTGCGGCGACCGATTACGCTCGCGCCTATGCCGAGCAAATCCGTCCCTACCTGCCGTTGTCGAATTTCACGGCGCTCGGTACCGATGGTTATGGCCGTTCGGACACGCGGGAAAACCTGCGGCGTTATTTCGAAGTGGACAGCAAGAACATCGTTTATTCTACTTTGCACGCTCTCTACAGGCAGGAATCCCTGAGCAAGGAAGAGTTGTTGAAAGCGCGCAAGAGCCTTGGCCTTGATCCCGAAAAGCCAAACCCTTCACAGTCGTAAACGATGAAGATGCTTAATGATATGTTGATCGGTGGCAGACAGTGACTCAGCAATTTGAAGTAAAAGTACCGGATATTGGCGATTTCAGTGACATCCCCGTCATCGAGGTGCTGGTCAGCACAGGTGAAGTGGTCGCTGCTGAACAGTCTTTGCTGACGCTCGAGAGCGACAAGGCGACCATGGAAATTCCTGCGCCTGTTGCCGGGACGATTACCAGGATGCACGTCGCGCTTGGGGACACGGTATCGGAGGGTGACATCGTGGTTGTCATGGAGGCGGACGAAACCGTTGAGCCGCCACCAACCGTTGTCAACGCACCGCAGCAGACGGTTGAAGAACAGGCAGAAGAGCCGAGTGCCGAAATGGTCAAACCGGCGTCCGGCCCACCACCTGCCCCTTCAAGCACGCAATTGCCATCGGTGGGTGAACGCCAGTCACCACCGGTCGCCATTGGCACGGTCGCAGCCCAGGCGGGATCATTGCCGTACGCGAGCCCGGCCATTCGAAGGTTTGCCCGCAAGCTGGGTGTTGACCTCTCAAAGGTGACAGGCAGCGGCCGTGGCGGGCGCATCGTCCGCGAAGACGTGAAGGCGTTTGTCAAATCCGTCATGACGGGTTCAGCCCCTGCGTCCAGCGGACTGGGCTTTGAATTGCCGCCGCCGCCCAAGGTCAACTTCAGCCGCTACGGGGAGGTTGAGGTTAAACCGCTGTCCAAGATCCAGAAAGTTTCGGGTTCATACCTGCATCGCAACTGGGTTAGCATCCCGCATGTTACCCAGAACGACCTGGCCGATATCACGGACATGGAGGCCTACCGCAAGGCCAATACGGAAAAGGCGTTGGAACAGGGTTTTAAATTGACGCCACTCGTATTTTTGATCAAGGCCAGCGTCGCGGCACTGAAGGAGTTCCCTTTCTTCAATGCGTCTTTGGACGAGTCAGGTGAAAACCTGGTGTTGAAGAAGTTTTTCCACATTGGCATCGCGGTGGACACACCCAATGGACTGGTGGTGCCGGTGATACGCGATTGCGATCAAAAAGACATCTTTGAACTGGCGGCGGAGCTCTCGGACCTGAGCCGGCGTGCCCGTGAAGGAAAATTGAAACCTGTCGAGATGCAGGGCGGTTGTTTCTCAATATCAAGCCTCGGTGGCATTGGCGGCACCTCGTTTACACCGATCATCAATGCACCGGAGGTGGCGATACTGGGTGTGTCCCGCTCTGTGACGCAGGCGGTTTGGGACGGTGAATCTTTCCAACCCCGCGTGATGCTGCCGCTGTGTCTGTCCTATGACCACCGGGTGGTCGACGGCGCCAACGGCGCGCGGTTTACGCGTTACCTCGCGGGCTGCCTGGAAGACGTCGAAAATATGGACTTGTGACCAGTAAAGCGAGATGAACGATTACGGCGGAGATTCCAATACGCGCCTGGGCCGGCGCATGTTGTGGTTGGCAGCGTTTGGCATGCTCGGTGCCTTGTACCTGTTCTTCTCCATGCTGGACAGCGGTGGCGGTGGCATGGTCAGCTCGGTGGATTCAAACGGTGCAGCCATGGTGGTGCTGGAACAGGACCGCAGCGGCCACTATGTTGCTGAAGGCGAGATCAACGGCAAGGCAGTGACTTTCCTGGTCGACACCGGTGCGACCGATGTCGCCCTGCCTGAATCGGCTGCCCGGGCACTGGGCCTGCAGTTTGGGCCGAGGGTGCAAGTCATGACGGCGGCTGGTCCGGCCACCGCCTGGATGACGCGCCTGGACGAGGTAGCGGTTGGCGGAATCCGGCGCCGCGATGTCCGGGCCAGCATTACCGCGGGCGAGTTTGACAGTATTTTGCTCGGAATGAGTTTTCTCAAGCACTACAGCTTGCAGCAGCAGGAGGGCAAGCTGGTAATCAGCCAGCGCCAGGGGGCACTGATCGATGAGTAAAGAAGTAGAAATCCGCGTACCCGATATCGGTGATTTTACCGACATCCCGGTTGTCGAAGTGCTGGTCAAGGAAGGGCAAAGCGTCGCTGCGGAACAATCGTTGGTGACGCTGGAGAGCGACAAGGCCGTCATGGAAATACCCGCGCCGTCAGCGGGCACTGTTGCATCGCTGGGCGTGGTCGAAGGCGACCTGGTTTCAGAAGGCGCCCTGGTGGCGGTGTTGCACATCGACGCGGCTACATCTGGCGATGAAGCTGCAACCGGGGAAGAAGCCTCACCCGGAGAACCGGATCCAGCTCCGGCGGAAACTGCTGAAGAACCAGCAAGCACGGTGGAGGAAATGCCCATCGTTGAAGACAACATCGACCCTGCCGATTATGAATACGACGTGCTGGTACTGGGTGCCGGCCCGGGTGGCTATACCGCGGCCTTTCGTGCCGCAGACCTTGGGTTGCGGGTGGCGCTCATCGAACGCTACCCCGCGCTGGGCGGCGTCTGCCTGAACGTGGGTTGTATTCCTTCCAAGGCCTTGCTGCACGCGGCTGCTGTCATCGACGAAGCCGCAGCCATGTCGGACCATGGTGTCGTGTTCGAGCGGCCAGAGATTGACCTCGATAAGTTGCGTGGCTGGAAGGACAAGGTTGTCGGGCAGTTGACTGGTGGCCTGGCGTCGATGTCGAAAAAACGCCACGTAACGGTCATCCAGGGCACTGGCACGTTCAGCGGCGATCACGAACTGACCGTCGAGACAACCGAAGGCAGCCAGGTGGTGAGTTTTGCCCGTGCCATCATTGCCGCCGGCTCACAGCCGTTCAAATTGCCCGGCTTGCCGTGGGACGATGATCGCGTGATGGATTCCACCGATGCCCTCGAACTGCGTGATGTTCCAAAACGCCTGCTGGTCATAGGCGGCGGTATCATTGGCCTGGAAATGGCCGGTGTTTACCAGGGCCTGGGCAGCGAAGTCACCGTGGTTGAACTGACGCCCCAATTGATGCCGGGAACCGACAAGGACCTGGTCCGGCCTTTGCAAAAGCGCATCAAAGAACGTTACGCAGGGATCCACGTGAATACCAGCGTAACGGCGGTTGAAGCCCGTGATGATGGCCTGCACGTGACTTTCGAGGGTTCAAAAGTGCCGGAAAACACAGTGTATGACTGCCTGTTGGTCTCTACCGGGCGTACTCCCAACGGCAAGAAAATCGGCGCTGAGAATGCCGGTGTCGAGGTCACCGAGCGTGGGTTTATTCCCGTGGACCGGCAGATGCGAACCAACGTGCCGCACATTTTCGCCATCGGGGATATCGTCGGCCAGCCGATGCTGGCACACAAGGCGGCCCACGAGGCCAAGGTCGCAGCGGAAGTTTGCGCCGGCATGAAAAGTGCCTTCGAGGCGCGCGTAATCCCATCGGTAGCTTACACCGACCCTGAAATCGCCTGGGCCGGCCTGACCGAGGCCGAGGCAAAAGAGCAGGGTATCGACTACAAGCTGGGCAGGTTCCCGTGGGCCGCCAGTGGCAGGGCGCTTGGTATTGGCCGTACAGAGGGTTTTACCAAGCTATTGTTTGACCCCGAAAGCCACCGCGTGCTGGGCGCCGGCATCGTCGGGTCACACGCAGGCGACCTGATTGCAGAATGTGTACTGGCGATCGAGATGGGTTGTGAGGCAGGCGACATCGGCCTCTCGATCCACCCGCACCCGACGCTGTCGGAAACGATCGCCATGTCGGCCGAAGTGTTCGAGGGTACGGTTACCGACCTGTATGTTCCACCCAGGAAATAGGTTTGGTTCGTGACCGGTCGTTTGTGTTTGCACGATAGGTCGTGAACCGTTTCGGAAATTCAAAGTCGTACAGGCCAAGGGATTTTTTAACGTGATCGAATATGGCTATACTCCCATTCATTAATCAAACCCAAACACAGGAAAGAAATATGTTTCGAAATGTATATTTGGCCGTACTGGCAGTTTTGACGATAGCGGGGCCCGTTTTTGCAGACTCCGACCCGATCACCGCCCGCCAGCAGTTGATGGAAGACAACCGGGATGCAGCCAAGGTTATCGGTGGGATGTTGAAAGGCGAGCAACCGTTTGACGCCGCAGCCGCCATGGCGGCACTCGAGGTGTGGAACGTGACCGCAAAGAAAGCCGGTGGACTGTTCCCGGAGGGTTCGGGCGTCGGTCACGACACCGAAGCCAAGGTGACGATCTGGACCGACCGTGCAGGATTTGAAAGTGAGCTGGA
>JAPHTE010000355.1 GCA_026196445.1 Lysobacterales bacterium | reverse complement strand
GATTCGATCAGGGCTGATTCTTCACCACAAACGTAGGCGCCAGCACCGAGGTGGATCTCGATGTCGAAATCAAAGCCCTCCTGGCCATTGATGTTCTTACCCAGCAAATTGGCATCACGCCGCTCCTGCAGGGTATTTTCAAGCGACTTCAACAGGTACAGGTACTCACCACGCAGGTACAGAAACCCTTTTTTGGCGCCGACCACTCCGCCGCACAGGGTCATGCCTTCAAACACCGAATCGGCATAACTGGTAAGCAGGACACGGTCTTTGAACGTACCGGGTTCGCCCTCGTCTGCATTGCATACCACGTAGCGCTCATCGGCTTCCGCATCCCTGCAGAAACGCCACTTGGTGCCAGCTTTGAAGCCGGCGCCGCCACGTCCACGCAGGCCGGATTCGTCCAGCCAGTCGAGTATCGAGTCGCTGCCCCTGACGATGAAGGCGTCGATGGCGCTACCCTTGATCAGGCGCTTGTTGAGCAGCAAATCGCGGCGCAGGATGTGGTCTTCGATGATAAAGAACCGCTTGGGCCATTTACTGACCGGTACACCGGCTTCGATCAGGCCAACCATCTTGTGGATGCGTTCCTCGGTCAGTTTCGAAACCGCGATGCCGTTGACCAGCAGGGCCGGGCCCTGGTCGCACAGGCCGGTGCACGAAGTCATTTCGACAGTGACCTTGCCGTCGGGGCGGGGCACACCCGGTTCGACTCCGAGCTTCTTGCACATGCCCTCCATCAAGGCCCGGTTGCCGAGCATACGGTCGGTGATATTGTCACTGAAGCGGATGTCGTATTCACCGCGTGGAACCCGGTCCAGGAAGGCGTAATATTCGATCACCGAATAGATCTGCACGGGAGGGATTTCCAGGTGCTCGGACAGGTATTCAATCGCCTCCTGGGGGATGTGGGAATAGCGTTTCTGGATGGCTATCAGTAGCTGTAGCAGGCGGTCCGGTGTATCGCCTGATTTTGCCAATAACTTGGCGAGGAAACTATCGAGATCATGCATGCGCATTGCACTCCAAAGTTGATTTAAAACCTTGATATAGTGCAAGTTTATATCTCGCGACTTAGTTATTCTTCTTCTTTGTCCAACGGGACAAGAACGAACACTAACTGCCTGCAGTAGAACACTTATAGGGTCCAATTTAACTGATCTGGATCAGGTTATTGACCGCTTTTTGTAGCCCGGATTTACATTAAAATTTAGTCATATAAAGACCGGTTTTTCGTGCTCGTAATTTGGTTCTTGGGGCGCTGTAAAAGTGACTTTCTCGATAGAATAGGCAGGGTGAATTCCGGCTTGCACAGGAACTGCAATCAGTTCAGTATAAAACTAGCGCCAGTTGAAATTGTGCACGACGCTGCATACGCCAGGCATCCGAGTGAATATACGAAATTGGATACCAACAGAAGACATCATTGCAGCGCTGATCCAATCCGGTGCAGAAAGCCCCAACACGTTACTGATGGATATCGTGAGGTAATTTTCAGGCCTTTCAGAAACCTGGTGGAGAATTCAAGTGGAAACCGAGACCAGAGCTAATACGTCAGGCCGTGCTTCCGGGGGCGATTTGGTTCGCCGGCACCGATTGTCAACTCGCATCTGGCACTGGATCAACGCAATCACCCTGGTGCTCATGCTCATGAGTGGCCTGATGATCTTCAATGCGCACCCGCGTCTTTACTGGGGGGAATTTGGGGCCAACCCCGATCACGCCTGGTTGGAGATCGGCAGCCAGGGTCGCGAAGGATACCTGAGGGTGGCCGACATACGCATGAAAACCACCGGATTCCTGGGCCTTTGGGAAGATGACCGCGGGCGGCCGAATAGCCGCGCCTTTCCACACTGGGCCACGATTCCCTCCTATTACAGCCTTGCCCTTTCAAGGCGTTGGCACCTGACGTTCGCCTGGCTCTTCGCCATTGGAGTGAGCGCCTATGGATTCTGGAGTCTCTTGAATGGCCATTTCCGGAGGGACTTGCTGCCCGGCCTGTCAGAACTCAAACCCGCTCACCTGTGGCGAGATATCAAGCGCCATGTGACACTGGATTTCCCCAAGGGCGCTGCGGCGATCAGCTACAACACCTTGCAAAAACTGAGCTACCTCGGTGTGTTTCTCATGTTGGCCGTGTTGGTCCTGACCGGCCTGACCATGTCACCAGCCATGGACGCCGTATGGCCGTGGCTGCTTGACCTGTTCGGTGGTCGCCAGTCGGCCCGTTC
Source organism: Lysobacterales bacterium (assembly GCA_026196445.1). Taxonomy (GTDB): domain Bacteria; phylum Pseudomonadota; class Gammaproteobacteria; order Xanthomonadales; family SZUA-36; genus SZUA-36. The sequence continues at coordinate 1,115 of JAPHTE010000355.1, read as the reverse complement.
AATTCATTTTATCGCCGCGGTATCGATGGTTCTGTTTCTCGTCGTGCACCTGCTGATGGTGCTGCTGGCAGGCCCCATTAACGAAATTCGGTCAATGATCACCGGATGGTTTAAATTGCCGGAGGAGGACATCCAATGAGTTCCCGTCTTAGCCGCCGTCGAATTCTGAGGGGACTCGCCTTCGGCGCGTCCACGGCGCTGCTGGGCTGTGACCGTGTCGGCAGAAACCTTAGCTTTCGTGAACTGGTGCTCACTTCAGGGGAACGTCTCGCTTATCGCCTGCATCGTCTGATCGGCTCGAATGCTCTGGCGCGTGAGTACGAACCCTCGCAACTGTCCCCTATTTTCCGGGCTAACGGCAACACAACCGCCCGGTCGACTGACTACCAGGCCCATGTTTCGGAAGGGTTCTCAAACTGGCGGCTGCGTGTCGATGGATTGGTGAAGCAGCCAGGTGATTTCTCCCTTGCCGAACTCCGCAGCTACCCGGCACGTACCCAGATTACGCGTCACGACTGCGTCGAGGGTTGGAGCGCGATCGGAAAATGGACGGGTATTCCGCTCGCACTGCTGCTCGACGAGGTTCAGCTGAATGATGAAGCGCGCTATATCGTGTTTCATTGCGCCGACGATTTTCAGGGGAAGCCATACTACGAAAGCATTGACTTGGTCGCTGCCTTTCACCCGCAGACCATACTCGCTTATGGCATGAACGATGGCGACCTGCCGACGGCTCACGGAGCACCAATCCGCCTCAGGGTGGAACGGCAACTCGGTTACAAGCAGGCGAAGTTTGTGATGCGAATCGAGGCGGTGGCCTCTCTGTCCGATATCGGCAAAGGACGGGGCGGGTATTGGGAAGACGTCGGCTTCTATGAATGGTACGCGGGCATTTAATTGGTTCAGAGTAAAGTGAGGGAGTAAGCCGGCAGAATTGGTCAGCACTTCCCGTTTTCAGGAGTGCAGACTGCCGGTCTGTCAAATTGAACCTGAACCTGAACCTGAACCTGAACCTGAACCTGAACCTGAACCTGAACCTGAACCCTTTCCTCTGCGGCTACAGCGTGCCGGGATACAGCCCCCCGTCCATCAGTATATTCTGTGCGGTGATATAG
>JAPHTE010000009.1 GCA_026196445.1 Lysobacterales bacterium | reverse complement strand
GCTGGCGCTACATGGCGGTTAAAAAAAGAGCCGGCCGGTAAGCCGGGTTCTGTCGTGGGCAATCATCCATCTGGAAATGCTGTCACCAGCATCCTCAAGCGACCTACCCGAAGACATCGCGGGCCGCGATATGGTCTTCCTATTTGGTCTTGCTCCAGGTGGGGTTTACCTAGCCACAAGCTGTTACCAGTTGCGCGGTGCGCTCTTACCGCACCATTTCACCCTTACCCCGCATCAAGTGCGGGGCGGTATATTTTCTGTTGCACTTTCCGTAGGCTCACGCCCCCCAGGCGTTACCTGGCACCCTGCCCTGTGGAGCCCGGACTTTCCTCCTTCCCGCCCGAGGGCGAAAACGCGATTGCCTGGCCGGCTCTCAGGACCATTGTGCGGGTTAATTGGGGTCGGAGTAAAGTTAACTTTGCTCAGAATCCTTGAGTGCGTCGTACAGGTTCCTGCGCGGTACGTTGTTGAGCTTTGCCGCAACCCGTGCCGCCTGGGAGGCCGGCAGGTATTCGAGTAGTTGCCTGGCCAGCCGCAAAGCATTCATGGCCGCGCCTTCCTGGTTACCAGGGCAGCCTGCAAGCACAACCACAAATTCCCCGCGGCCCTGGTTCGGATCTTCATCCATCTTATGCATAATTTCGGATATAGGACCCCTTAACACGGTCTCGAACTTCTTGGTCAACTCCCTGCAAAGTGCCACCTGGTGTTGTTTGCCAAACACCCCGGCCATGTCATCGAGCGTCGCCCTGATACGGTGGCTGGATTCAAAAAATACCATCGTGCGTGGCTCATTGTATAAATCTTCCAGCTTTTTCTTCCTCGCCACGGCTTTGGATGGCAAGAACCCTTCAAATACAAAGCGGTCGGGTGGCAGGCCCGCTACCGACAGTGCAGCGGTGATAGCGCTGGGGCCCGGTACTGCGTAAACCGGCAAGGCGGCATCGCGTGCCGCGCACACGAGCTTGTACCCAGGGTCGGAGATCGCTGGTGTGCCGGCATCTGATATCAACGCCACGGCCTTGTTGTCGTTCAGCAGGTCAATGATGCGACCCAACACCTGCATCTCGTTGTATTCATGCAAGGCGGTCAGCGGGGTGCTGATACCATAATGCTCGAGCAGCGTGCGTGAATGCCGGGTATCCTCCGCCGCGATCAAATCGGCTTCTGCCAATATCCTGACCGCCCTGTAGGAAATATCTTCCAGGTTTCCGATCGGGGTTGCTACGAGGTACAGGCCAGGTTGCGGCATCGCGTCTTTCCCAAAAGTGTTAATTTGGTCCTACATGCACGGGCCACCGGGCAATTGCCCGTGTTTGCAGACTGTCCATATAGGTTATCATCTAGTGTACTGCACTAGCAGTGAGCACCATTGCACAACTTCAATGAACTTACGATTTTTTTTATTGACCCTATCGGTAATTGTCCTGGCCACGATGGCGGGCTGCGCTACGACCACCACCGGGACCGGCACACGTCAGCAACAGGCGCCACCGGTCCAGGACAGTTCCATGGACAGGGGTTCACGGGATCGAGCCAGTCGAGGCCTGCTTGATCCTTCAAATAGAACCGTGGACCAGGTCATTGAGATGTCACGCAACATGGATGCCGAACCGCTGGGCCTGGCGCTGGAAATCGTACGCTCATTGGAAACCGTGCCGTCCTCCCGCCTGGCCAACATGATCGAGACCCAGGTTTACGATCCCGAATTTACCGAGTGGCTGGAATTGACCCTACTGGTACGTGAATCGCTCGTGCGTCAGGCCCCGGTCAATGCCGCTCAATACTGGCAGGACTTTCATTACGGTCACATCATAGACCGGGCACGTTTCCAGACCCTGGTATCAAGCTATAGCAGTTTTTTTCCAACGCCTGACCGGGTGGCAGTTTTACTGCCTTTTAATGGTGGACTCGCTGCTGCGGGCCGGGCCATCCGTGATGGCATCATCAGCGCCTACATGGAACAACCCGGTGGGTCAGCGATCAGGTTCTACCCCAGCGGTGATGACAACGAATCTGCCCTGGCTGCTTATCACCAGGCCGTGCGGGATGGTGCTTTGCTCATCGTAGGCCCATTGCGCGTGGAATCTGTGCAAACCCTGGCTGGTCTCGAAAACCATGCTGTTCCACTGTTGCTGCTCAATGACCCGGGGACGGGCCAGGAGGCGTACCCGCAACAACCCGGGATCAGCAGTCTTTCGCTTTCACAAACCGAAGAAGCGGCCGCAATTGCTGAACGTGCACTCACCCAGGGTCAACAACGGGCGGTCATGATCGTACCTGAAAGCAACTGGGGTCAACGTATCGAAGCAGCCTTTGGCTCGGCATTCGTGCGGGGCCAGGGTCAGATCTCCGCCAGCGCATATTTCAATCCGTCGGCCAGTGACCACAGCGCCGTTTTGACAGACGTTTTGAAAATCGATGAAAGCAAACAGCGTAAGCAAGCCCTTCAGTCCCGGCTGGGCATACCTCTGGAATTCGAACCCATACGCCGGCAAGATTTCGACTTCATATTCCTGGCGGCAGACTCGAAGCAGGGGCGCGAATTGAAACCGCTGCTCAAGTTTCATAACGCAGGTGACGTACCGGTCTACGCCATGAGTCGCGTTTATAGCGGTCGTGCCGAACTCGACTCTGACCGGGACCTGGACGGCGTAATTTTCCCTGTCACCCCTTGGCAATTGCAAGCCGTTGGAAAACCCTTGCCGGATCTGGAAAGCCTGCGCGACGGGAGTTTTGGCAACCTGTTTGCCCTGGGTCGGGACGCGTGGCAGATATTGCCCTGGTTGCCTTTGCTGGCGAAAGACCCTGACCTCGAATTTCACGGCAATACCGGCGCCCTGACCTTGCAAGCTGACGGGCATTTGTCACGCCAACCTGCCTGGGCCCGGTTTTCAGCGGGGCGCCCCATACCCTACCTTTGGCCAGACCAGCATTGATCCGGCCGAAGGCCCGTGGCGGGCGGGTGGCGGGTGCACGTTGGGAAAAAGTCGCTGAATCTTTTTTGTACTCAAAGGGACTGGACTTATTGCACAGGAATTTCTCCTGCCGTTTTGGTGAAATCGACCTGGTGATGGAGGACGGCGCCACCATTGTATTCGTGGAAGTCAAATACCGGACCAACAGCTACCACGGAAGTGGCGCAGACGCCGTCACACTGCAAAAGCAGCGGAAAATCTGCCGTACGGCCGCGTGGTACCTGGCCCGGAATCCGCACAGGGCTGAACAGGACTGCCGCTTTGACGTAATATCTATCGATACAGGTCAAGGAGACCTGGGCGTACACTGGATAAGAAATGCCTTTTACACAACCACAGGATAGGAAAATGCGAAACATTGAGAGCCTACAATTGCGTAATCCCAACCACCAGGCCGGAATGCTTCGAGCCAGGCAATTGAAAGCCATACTCGCCGGCTTGCTGGCCACCCTGGTCCTGACCGCGTGTTCCGGGTATGAACGCCGCACCACGGGAACCGTGCTCAACGACCAGGCACTCGAACGTGAAGTGATCAGTAATATCCACTCCAATCCAGCCTTTGGTGAAAACGATCACATCAAGGTGGAAGTACACGAAGGTGTCGTATTACTGGCCGGGGAAACCATTTCTGAAGAAAACAAATTGCTGGCAACCACGCTGGCCGAGCAACCCAGGCTGACCCAACGCGTAGTCAATGACCTCAAGATCGGCAGAAGGGCCGGCTTTGGCGGTAAACTGGATAATTCCTGGTTATCGACCAAGGTCAATGCGATCCTGGTCAAGGAAAACCCGCTGGCCGGCAATGACGCCTCGAGGATCAAGGTCATCAGTTCACAAAATACGGTCTACCTGATGGGACTCGTCACGCGCGAGGAAGGCGAGAGAGTCGCCGAGGTCGTGCGCAATATCGGTGGCGTGGAAAAAGTCGTCAAGATTTTTGATTACACGGATTAAAGTCTGATATACCCCACTGCCGCCAGCAGTACCATCGTGTACAAGCCGGCGACGGCATCATCGACCATGATGCCGAAGCCGCCATTGATTTTTTTGTCGAGCTGGCTGATCGGCCAGGGCTTGAAAATATCAAACAAGCGGAACAAAACGAACGCCGCCAAAAACCAGTGCCAGTGTAACGGCACCAGGGCCACGGCCAGCCAGTAACCCACCATTTCGTCCCACACGATGGCGCCGTGGTCATGCACGCCCAACCGCTTGCTGGCGCGGTCACACAGGATCGTACCCAGGCAGAACGCCAGTACGAGGATGCCCCAGAACCAGGCAGAGCCCAGGCTTTTCAACAGCAGGGCAAACGGCACCGCGACCAGGGTGCCCATGGTCCCAGGCGCCCACGGGGATAGTCCTGAACCAAATCCAAAAACCACCCAGCCGGCCGGGGATCCCAGCGCGACTTTCCTGATGATTGAGCGATCCGGTTCCTTCATACCATTTCCGCAGGCACTCAGGTATCGCTACCGAAATGTTCAAAACCGGCTCCCCGCGGGTCAAAAGTCTCACCCTGTGCCGTGATGCAACGGATACCCGCCTGTGCTTCGATCTGTCCGATGACGCTCAAATCGATATCCAGTTGCTTTTGCCACCCGGCAATCATCGGCTCGTAACGCGCCGGCAGTGTAAACAGCAACTCGTAGTCGTCACCACCGGACAACTGGCAGTTCCACCTCGACGTATCATCGAGGTCCTCGAGAATATCCGCATATGGCAGTTGCGCGAGTTCGATCCTTGCACCACAACCGGACGCCCTCAAAATGTGACCCAGGTCAGCCAGCAAACCGTCGGAGATGTCGATGCAGGCGCTTGCAGACCCCACCAGGGACTGTCCCAGTTTCACCCGTGGCTTGGGACGATCGAGTAATTGCCTGTCCGGAACCGGCCTGTCACTCCGCAACAATTCCAGTACCCGGGCGGCACCGCCGATGGTTCCGGACACCACCAACAGGTCACCGGATTGTGCACCATTGCGCTGCAGTTGTCGGCCCTGGGCAACGACACCCAGTGCAGTCACACACACGGACAAGGGTCCGCTGGTGGTATCACCTCCAACCAGGACGATGCCGTGTTCTCGTGCCAGGGGTTTGAAACCACTGATAAATGATTGCAGCCATTTTGGGTCCGCCTCGGGTAACGACAGGGACAACAAGGCCCAACGCGGCACCGCACCCATGGCTGCCAGGTCGCTCAGGTTTACGGCCAGGCTTTTGTGGGCAATATCATTGGCCGGCGTGTCGGCCGGAAAATGCGTACCTGCGTTCAGTGTATCGGTCGCCGCCACAAGGCTCTGACCTCCAGGTATAGCCAGCACCGCAGCATCATCACCGATGCCCAGCTCCACCCCTGCGGCGGGAAAATCAGGCACGGCCAAGGCCTGTTGAATCTGGTGAATCAGTTCAAATTCTTTCATTTGAAAGGAGATAAATCAGCGGGGTCGCGCCACTCCCTGGCAGCCTTGTCCAGCACGCCGTTGATAAAACTATGGCCCTGCTCGGCGCCAAACTGCTTTGCGAGGTTGACCGCCTCATCGATGACCACCTGGTGCGGAACCTCCATACTTTGCAACAACTCGTATGCAGCGATGCTCAAAATTACATGCTCGATGACATCCAGCTGGTCCAGCGGACGGTCCAGGAATGGTGCGATCTTTTCATCGATGCCTGCCTGATCACCGCTTACCTTTCTGACCAGCGTGGCAAACAGCTCGTCATCGACGTTACTGAAGTCCTGTACTTCGTGAAACTGGGCCAGAATATCCGATACCTCCTGCCCGGTCAGGTGCCATTGGTACAATGCCTGCAAGGCGCGGCGGCGTGCCCGGCGTCGGGACTCGAACCGGGATTCTGATGGAATATACGAGCTAGCCGCCACGGACGCGGTCCAGCAAGGCAATCATGTTCAGCGCTGCGATAGCCATGTCAAAGCCCTTGTTCCCTTCACCCGCCCCGGCCCGTTCCAGCGCCTGGTCGACATTATCGGTCGTCAGTACACCGAAAATAACCGGCAGGCCGTGCTTCAGGCCAACCTCGGCGAGTCCCCGGCTGCATTCACCTGCCACGTAGTCAAAATGCGGTGTTCCGCCGCGGATAACGGCGCCCAACGCGATAACCGCGTCGTAGCGTCCACTGCCGGCATGCACGTCTGCGGCCAATGGCAATTCGAACGCGCCCGGAACCCAGGCCAGCGTTATATCATCGTCGTCAATACCATTGCGGTGCAAGGCATCGAGTGCG
>JAPHTE010000411.1 GCA_026196445.1 Lysobacterales bacterium | reverse complement strand
TGGCAACGGTAAGAATGACTGTACCGGAGCCATTACGCGTGCCATCACGGCTGCCAGCAACTCCGGCGGTGGTCGCGTTGTAGTACCCGCAGGTGTATTCATGACCGGTCCTGTACATCTTGAAAGCCACATCGAACTACACCTGCAAAAAGGCGCCACCCTGTCCTTTATCCCCGAACCCGAACGATACCTGCCCGCCGTCTTTACACGCTGGGAAGGCATGGAGTTGATGGGGCTATCCCCACTGGTCTACGCATTTGAAAAAACGGATGTAGCCATCACCGGTGAAGGCACGCTTGACGGCGGTGCAGACGATACCCACTGGTGGCCGTGGAAGGGCAAGTGGAAAGGGAAATTCCTTGATGCCGAGCCCACGCAGAAAGCGGCACGTGATCGCCTGTTTGCTGACGCGGAGGCCGGCGTGCCGCCCGAACACCGCCATTACGCGGAAGACGCCTACCTGCGCCCGCCGTTTGTGCAGATGTACCGCTGCCAAAATGTGCTGATCGAGGGTGTGACCATTACCAATTCGCCGTTCTGGCTGATCCACCCGGTGTTGTCGACCAGCGTCACGGTGCGTGGAGTCACCTGTCGCAGCATGGGCCCCAACTCCGATGGCTGCGATCCGGAGTCCTGCAAGAATGTGTTGATCGAAGAGTGCATTTTTGACACCGGCGATGACTGCATCGCGATCAAGTCGGGGCGCAACGCCGACGGACGGCGCGTTGGTGTCGCGTCTGAAAACATAGTGGTATCCAATTGCGAGATGAAAGCGGGGCATGGCGGGGTTGTAATGGGTAGCGAGCTGTCGGGCGGCATCAGGAACGTATTTGTCGAAAATTGCCGCATGAGCAGCCCGGATCTCGAGCGCGGCATACGCATCAAGACCAACGCCATGCGCGGCGGTGGCGTACAAAACCTCAATGTACGCAAGCTGGAAATCGGCACGGTGCGTGACCTGTTCGTGATTAACTTCTATTATGAAGAAGGTGAGAACGGTCCGTTCGCCCCGCTGGTCAAGGGTCTCGAAATCCGCGACGTGCATTGTGTGACTGCTGAACGCGTAATGGATTTGCGTGGCTTTGAACACGCGCCTATTCAAGAAGTGGTACTGGCGAATATCACGGTAGACGAGGCCGCCAAACCCTCCAGGATCTCCCACGTCAATGGGCTGGTTTTTGACGGCGTGACGGTGAATGGAAAAAGCGTCTCCCGGCCCGACGATCTGTTGGCGGTGATTGAATAAACTTACCGGGTGGGCCGCCTGCCGGCGGCTTGGCCAATAACATGAATTGATTAGGAAGCAGCTGGAATGAAACTTGAAAGATACAGCTTTGGCATGGGTGACCGCTTTTTACACCAGGGTGTCGCGCAACTTCAAGCCATCGTCAATGCAAAAAAAGCCGGGGTCGATGTGACACCCGTGTGGAACAAGTCTAACCGTGAACACGATATTGTTGGCACAGAACCGGCCAGTCTGCGCGAGGAAGCAGATTCAGCCGTCAAGGCACTCGACTGGAAGGGCAGCTACCGGGTGGATGCGGACCACATCAACCTCGGCAATGTCGATCGTTTCATCCATTGCAGCGACTTCTTCACGATCGATGTCGGTGATGCGATAGGCCAAGCCGCACCTGAGCCGGACATCGCGTCATTTGTCCAGCGTCACAGCCGCTTCATCGGCGAGTTGGAGATTCCAGGCGCCGGGTCTTTCAACGTCACGGCAGAATCACTCGAAAAAGTTGCCAGGACATTCCTGAAAGCCGTACAACAAGCTGGCGTCATCTATCGTTATATCGAAACCCAGCGTGACGCGGGCTTCATTCCCGAAGTCTCGATGGATGAAACTGAAAACCCACAAACGCCTTTGGAAATGTTCTTTATCCTCGCGATGATCTCAGACGAAGGCATCCGTGCACAGACCATTGCACCCAAGTTCACCGGCCGCTTCAACAAGGGTGTTGACTACGTCGGCGACATCAGGCAGTTCACGCAGGAGTTCAACGACGACCTGGCCGCCATCGCCTTCGCGGTCAGCGAATTTGGCTTGCCCGGCAACCTGAAACTCAGCGTGCATTCCGGTTCCGACAAGTTTTCCATTTACCAGCCAATCCGCGAGGCGTTGCAACGTACCGGCGCCGGCATCCACATAAAGACGGCCGGTACGACCTGGCTCGAAGAGCTGATCGGCCTGGCCGAGGCCGGCGGCGAAGGATTGACCATCGCCAAGGAAGTCTATGCCAGATCGCTGGAGAAAATGGACGCGCTGTGCGCCCCCTATGCCACGGTTATCGATATCGATGCCGGTCAACTCCCGAGTGCAGATGACGTCAATGGCTGGACCGGCGAACAGTACGCGCGGGCCCTGCGTCACAATCTTGCGGACCCCCTGTATAACCTGCACTTGCGCCAGTTGCTGCACGTCGGCTACAAGGTCGCCGCGCAGATGGGGGAACGTTATTACGGCGCGCTACAAGAATTTGAACCGAGTGTGTCACGTAACGTGACCAAAAACCTGTGGGAACGGCATTTAAAACCGCTGTTTATCGACTAATTCATTTGCCATTATCAGGCGGCCAACAGAAGCTGTCGGATTGAACAGAACGGAATATTTACATATGATTGCCACCGGTAGCATTTTCGTCTAAAGTAGACAGGATATAGCCCCGATAATGACCATTGATCGAATGAACAATTTCTGCGGCGATTCCGCCGCCTTGACCGCGTAACCCGAACTGGAATTAGTGAACGCTATGGATAAAAAATGTGACATCGGCCTGATTGGCCTTGCTGTTATGGGCGAAAACCTGGTCCTGAACATGGAGAGCCATGGTTTTCAGGTGGCTGTTTTCAACCGTACCGTCAGCAAGGTTGACGCCTTCATGAGCGCCCGCGCCAAGGGCAAGAATATCGTTGGCTGCCACAGCGTTGAAGAACTGGTGGCTAAGCTGGAGCGCCCGCGCAAGGTGTTCCTGCTGGTCAAGGCCGGTGCGGCGGTCGATGCCTTCATCGACAAGATCATTCCCCACCTTGAAGAAGGCGATATCATCATCGACGGTGGCAACTCGCACT
>JAPHTE010000148.1 GCA_026196445.1 Lysobacterales bacterium | reverse complement strand
GGCCGGTTGTGCAATTCTGGCGGCAGGCACTGGAAATCCAGGTGCTGCCAGTCGTTCATCTTCGTAATGCGCAACAATTCCGTGGCAATCGCGCCGCAGGCAATGACCAGGACCTTGTCACTCATGGATTGTCTTTATCAACTCAGGACGCTGCGGCCATCAGTTCCTTGGCCACGTCCACGGCTACCGCGGCATCGCGGCAATAGGCGTCCGCACCGATCATCTCGCCAAACTCGTCGTTCAACGGTGCGCCACCGACCAGCACGATGTACTTGTCGCGTATACCGGCCTCTTGCAACGCATCGATCACGACTTTCATGTAGGGCATGGTGGTGGTCAACAACGCCGACATGCCGAGGATATTGGCCTGGTTTTCTTCGATGGCCTCGATGTAGGTCTCAGCATCGACATTGATGCCCAGGTCGATGACCTCGAAGCCCGCGCCCTCCATCATCATGCCAACCAGGTTCTTGCCGATATCGTGGATGTCGCCCTTGACCGTGCCGATAACCATCTTTCCTACCGGCTTGGCGCCGGTTTCCGACAGGATGGGCTTGAGAATGGCCATACCGGCCTTCATGGCGTTGGCCGCCATTAATACTTCGGGTACGAACAGGATACCGTCACGGAAGTCCACGCCGACGATCGCCATGCCACCCACCAGCGCCTTGTCGAGTACCTGCGGTGCGCTCCAGCCACGATCGAGCAATATCTGTGTGCCCTCGGCTATCTCATCGGCAAGACCGTCATACAGGTCGTCATGCATCTGCTCAACCAGTTCGTCGTCCGGCAGTTCAGACAGGATGATCTCGTCATCGTATTCTTCAGTCATCGGGTATTTAACCTCTTAATCGTTTTCAAATTACGTTGTTACCAGCGCTGGTTACCCGGGCGCATATTTTCGGGTGCCAGCAGGATGGGGAAGCGCTCGCGTATCTTTGCATCCGTGGCCGGGTCGATATAGTCCGGGTAGTGGCTGGACAAGATCGATTTAACCCGCTCACCCGCTGCCTGGCGGATATCGGTTGAACCCGCTTCCTCCCATTCTCCCGGGGTCAGGCGGTTCGCCAGGGCCGGGTATTCGTAGCCGGTGCGCATCAGGCCCAGGGTCTGTTCCGTGCGCAAATAGTGTCCCTCACCATGTACGACCTGTTGCATAACCTCATACGAAAGGGTTTCCTCGTTGACCTCGATGCCGCGCACCGTGCGCAGTACCGCGCCGAGCAGGTCATTGTCGATGACCATGGACTCCAGCGACAAGGCCATCAGGCTGCCCAACATGCCGCTGCATTCGGACACGTCATTGCAACCAGCCTGCGCCGCCAGTGCAATTGCCAGGGCTTTTTCGTATCCGGCCTGGTAGTCGGGCGTCTTGGAATCCGTCATGCCGGCGCCCACTGAGCTTGGCAGACCGTAGAAATTGATCATCTGCACTGCAGCCGCTGAAACCACGGCCTCTTCGCCGCTGCCACCGGTGAAAGAACCGGTACGCAGATCAGAAACAAAGGGCCAGGGGCCCAGCACCACCGGGGTGTCGGGGTCGACGACATGAACCATCAGCATGCCTGCCAGGGCTTCGGCGGTCGCTTGCACCACCGCACCAGCCAGTGCTGCAGGCGCCGTGGCGCCTGCCTGCGGGGCTACGGTGACCCAGACCGGTGCACCGAACGCAATCGACTCCACGCAGACCTCGCTGTTGTCCTGACCGTAGCGCAGGGGTGATATGACCGGGCAACCGCCACCGTTACAAAACGGCCGTTCGTGGAATTTCTCTTTCCCGCCGGCGATCATGTAGAGCATTTCCAGCGTAGGTTGCACGTGGGAGGCGTCGGCGAAGGTCAACTGCGTGTGTTTGAGCGTGCCCGCGGCGCTGACATAGGCGGAGTTGATGTCACAGGTGAGCTGGTCCTCGATTTCGGTAGCGACTACCAGGCGCGCCAGGGCGTGGATGTTATCCATCCTGTCCACCAGCCTCGCGGCGTCGTAGAGATCGGCCAGTGTCGATGGCCGGTAGCTGGAGGCACCGACATCCAGCATATTGACGGCCTCGCCGCCACCATAGGTATGTACGCGTCCATCACCGACATCCATGTCGTGCCTGGGGTCACGGCCAAAAAAATGTGCGTTTTTTGGCGCCCGGGCAATAGCATCCTCGACAAAAGCCCGTGGAAAACACAGCCGCCCATGCTCGTTCATGAAACAACCGCGCTCCAGCGCTTTCTCCTTGACGATCGGTATCGGGTCTCCCATACCGATGTTTTCCAAGACGTCAAGAATGGTTTTATGGACCTGTTGCTCGTCAGACCGGGTCAGTGGACGGAAACGTCCGCCGGGCAAACCCGGGCCGACGGCGGAGATTTTCTGTGGTTTCTGTTGGCGGGCTTTTCTGCCTCTGCGCATATGATTCACCAATGATCGTTAACAGCGGGCTATATTGTTTGCATCCTTCAAAACAGCGACTGACTTGTTTGGGGCTAGTCTACACCGCCCTTGAGCATCAAGTCTCGCACGTCATTGGTACCGGCTTGTTTCCGATGCACCAAGATGGTGCATTCAGGCAGCAGGATATCGGCCATCCATCGCGCCTGCTGTCAACTTTCAACGCACCTCGGGTACAAATCACTGTTTTTAATTAGAAACTCCCTGCTGGCGCGTTTCCTGCATATAGGATTCGGACGATGAAACCACGAGGACATGAACATGCAATTGGTAACCGCGATTATCAAACCTTTCAAACTCGATGACGTACGCGATGCGTTGGCAGAGGTCGGTGTCAATGGCATTACCGTGACCGAGGTCAAGGGCTTTGGCCGGCAAAAAGGCCACACGGAACTGTACCGCGGCGCTGAATACAGTGTCGATTTCCTGCCCAAGATCAAGATCGAAACAGCGGTTACAGATGACATCGTTGAACGGGTTATCGATGCTGTTATCCAGGCCGCTGCGACTGGAAAAACCGGTGACGGCAAGGTCTTCGTGCACACGCTCGAAGAAGTGATACGTATCCGTACCGGCGAAACCGGCCCGCAAGCCGTATAAGCAGCGTACCAAGGAGAGAGGCACATGGAAAACCAGATTTTCGAACTTCAGTACGCCATAGATACCTTCTATTTTCTGGTCTGCGGTGCGCTTGTCATGTGGATGGCGGCCGGCTTTTCGCTGTTGGAATCCGGTCTTGTACGCACCAAGAATACCGTTGAAATCCTGACCAAGAATATTGCGCTTTACGCGGTCGCCTGCGTTATGTACCTGGCCACCGGTTACGCGGTCATGTACGGCGGAGGCTGGTTCCTGCAGGGCATCGAGGTATTTGACCTTGGCCAGGTGCTGGCCGATTCGGCACAAAACGGCTTCGGGGGTGACAGCGTTTACTCCAATGCCTCGGATTTCTTCTTCCAGGTCGTGTTTGTCGCAACTGCCATGTCGATCGTATCAGGTGCGGTGGCGGAGCGTATGAAGCTTTGGGCATTCCTGGTTTTTGCAGTCTTCATGACCGGCCTCATCTACCCAATTGAAGGGTCCTGGACCTGGGGCGGGAATGATGTTTTCGGCATGTTCAACCTCGGAGACCTTGGTTTCAGTGATTTTGCCGGTTCAGGCATCGTGCACCTCGCCGGTGCTGCCGCAGCCCTTGCCGGCGTATTGTTGCTGGGTGCAAGAAAAGGCAAGTACACCAAGGACGGTCAGATTATTGCCATACCTGGCGCAAACCTTCCACTGGCCACGTTGGGTACATTTATCCTGTGGATGGGATGGTTTGGTTTTAACGGCGGATCAGTGCTGAAACTCGCAGATGCCGCCAATGCGCATTCGGTCGCGATGGTATTTTTGAATACCAATGCTGCAGCTGCGGCAGGATTGGTCGGTGCCCTGTTAACGGCGCGGGCGTTGTTTGGCAAGGCCGATCTGACCATGGCCCTGAACGGCGCATTGGCGGGTCTGGTAGCCATCACCGCTGAGCCGTCCACGCCCTCGGCTTTGCAGGCGTCGTTATTTGGCTTGTTAGCCGGCATCATCGTGGTATTCAGTATTCTTGGCATGGAGCGCATGAAAATAGACGATCCTGTCGGCGCAATATCGGTACACGGCGTGGTTGGCCTGTTTGGCCTGTTGCTGGTTCCCGTTACCAATAGTAGTGCCAGCCTTGTTGGTCAATTGGCCGGAATAGCCACCATTTTCACCTGGGTGTTCGGCGCCAGCCTGCTGGTTTGGTTCGCGCTAAAACTCACCATGGGAATCCGCGTCGATGCCGAGGAAGAATACGAGGGACTGGATATCGGAGAGTGCGGTATGGAAGCATACCCGGAATTCACCTCCTCCACGTGAGGCTGGATTACGCCTGGCCGGTTTATGTTGCAAGCGTGAGTTAACGAATCGTCAAGGCGATTGCGGGTCGGGAGGGGCGGCGCAAGCTGCCCCTTTTCTTTTTAAAAATCAACGATCGGTTTTTCGATCAGCCGGGAGGAAGTCATTGGATAAGCACAATTGATTGCAGATAAACTATGACGCATCAATAGCACTGGAACAATTCTCATCGCTTTTCAAAAGAACAAATCAAACACCCGCAAGGAGATTAATGTGACCAGTGAAAATGCGAAGCTGCGCCCGTCAAAGATCGCAATAAGCCATCGCAACCCATGGCTGGTGATGCCGGCACTGGTAATCGTTATCTACAGTATATATCTCGCAGTGCAATGGCCCCTGGCAGGAGAACATTTGTTTGGCTATGTCAGTTTTAATCATAAACGGGTCGATTCACATGAATCTGTCATACCACCCAAATTTGTCAGCAAACAGTTTGGCTATGACGGCCAATTCTATTACCGGTTTTCTCTCGACCCTTTCTCGAACGAAGAAAAAGTCCAGGGTCTAAGCGTCGATCGTCCAGCATGGCGCCAGCAACGAATTTTGCTCCCGGTGTTCACTTGGCTGATCGCGCGGGGTGATGCGGAATTAAGTGTCATCGCCATGTTGGCAATCAACCTTCTGTCAGTTGCCGGGTTAACCCTGGTTGGCGGCGCATTGCTAAAACATCATGGCCTGTCACCCTGGCCGGCATTGCTGCTCGCTTTTTACCCGGGGCTGGCAATCTCTGTTGAGCGTTTTCTGTGCGAACCCCTGAGTTTGCTTCTATTGCTGCTTAGCGTGTTGAGCCTGGTCAAGCAAAAATTTGCCTGGGGCGGCATGTTCCTGGCACTGGCGGTGCTTGGACGCGAGACCGCGTTGGCGGCAGCGCTTGCAGTGGCTGGGATCTGGTTTCTGCAG
>JAPHTE010000330.1 GCA_026196445.1 Lysobacterales bacterium | reverse complement strand
TCAGCAATGCGCTGGACATCAACACCACCCTGCTCGGCCTGGCCGGCGTGGAACCACCTGAGTATTTCCACGGCCTGGACCTGATGCCGCTGGTGCTCAAAGACCCCGGCGCCAAGAAATTCACGCCACGAGATTTCGTCGTCACGGAAATGTTGCAGGTTGACCTGAACGGCAGAATGGTCGCGGGCGACGATTACAAATACATCCTGTTTGATGGCGGCAAGAATCCAGAGGTGCTGTTCGACCTCGCAAACGACCCCGGTGAATTGGTCAATGTCGCCAATGATCCGCGTTACCGTGAAAAGTTGACCGCGGCCCGGCAGACGCTGAGGAACTGGGTCAAGGAGACCGGTGACCCCTTCAATATCGACAGCATGCCTGGATCATTACCGGCCGTTGCCGAAACCGACGCCACGGCGGTGCCAGACGCGGCGGCAGAACGAACCTGGGGCGACCGAGCGGTAATTCCCTCCCAAACAATGACTTGCGGCTCTAATACCAAGGGTCTTGTGAAGCTGGAAATCAGCGGAAAACCTGGTGACTCCTTCAGGGTTTACCTCCGCTGCGGGGATGATAACGTCTCGAAATGCACGGCCAGGGTCAATTCCGGCTCGACCACGGCAAGCTGTGAAGATGGTCCGCGTACATTTACACCCGGTGAATACCGTTGCAGCACGAAACCACTGATCGGTAATTCGCCGGAAGCGAAGGTCACATCAGCAGTGTGCGAATGAAGCACTTGTTCGACCTCTCGGGCAAAACCGCGCTGGTGACGGGATCCGGCGGTGGCCTGGGACTGGTGATGGCGCGCGGTTTGGCGGAGTACGGCGCAAGGGTCATCCTGCACGGGCGTGACGCACGAAAAGTCGACGACGCCGTGACTGGATTGCGTCGCGACGGGCTTTCCGCTGACGGCTGTACCTTCGATATTACCGACGCCGACGCAATTGCCCTTGGTGTTGAAGCGATCACCGCCAACCTCGGCCCCGTGGACATCCTGGTCAATAACGCCGGCATGCAATTGCGCACGCCGCTGGAGGAATTCCCCGAAGACGGCTGGGACCGTATCTTCGCCACCAACCTGAAAGCGCCATGGTTGGTGGCCAAAGCCGTCGTCGGTCGCATGATCGAGCGGCAGGCGGGCAAGATCATCAATATCTGCTCCATCCAAAGCGAACTCGGCCGCCCGACGATCACGCCCTACGCCACGTCAAAGGGCGGCCTGAAGATGCTAACAAAGGGCATGGCGGTCGAATGGGCGCAGCACAACATCCAGGTCAACGGCATCGGGCCGGGTTACTTCAAGACCGAATTGACCCGGGCGCTGTGGGAAGATGAGGCTTTCGACCAATGGCTCAGGGACCGCACACCCGCGAACCGCTGGGGTGACCCGAAAGAGTTGGTCGGCGCGCTGCAGTTCCTGGCCAGTGATGCCAGTTCTTACGTCAATGGCCAGATCATCTATGTTGACGGAGGCTTGCTGGCCAGCGTGTGAACGCTTCAACACCAGCTGTATAGCACCACGCGGCCAAAGACCGGCACCTCGAATTGATCCCCCAACAGACTCCGGAGCAGGAGCTATTTGTCACTATCGAGGATGGGCCTCGGCCCCATCTGAATTTCCAGACAACCGCCTGATGTAATTTCGCTGTGGTACAAGAAATACCGCGATAGTGGTTTGCCATTCAGGGACAGCGACTGGATATAGCGATTCGCCCCCGAGTTGTCCCTGGTCTCAATGACGAAAGAATGCCCGGGATAATAATGCGGGTTCAATTCTATCGTTATGCGGTCAAACAAAGGGCTGCCGACCTGGTACACGGGGTTAGCCGTAACCCCGCCGTCCAGTTGAAACAACCCGATTTTCATCAGCACGGCCAGCGCGCCCATCAAGCCCTGGTCCTCGTCACCGCTGTAGCCGTCGTGCGGGCCAAGCCCGGAATAGGCGGCTTCGACCACGGCCCGGGACCATTTTTGGGTGAGTTCTGGTGCACCGGCCACGTTAAAGATGAAGGCGGTTTCGATCGACGGCTGATTGCCGTAATTGATCGGGATTCGGCGATTCTGCTCGCGCGCTTCGTCGTCGTGCGAGTTGCCCGACGTGAAGCCTTGTTTACCCGCCTCCTCGAATGCCTGGTCCAGACGTGCCACCAGGATTTCGCTGCCGCCCATCAGTTCCGCCAGACCGGCGTAGTCGTGCGGGACGAACCAGGTCATCTGGGCGGCGTTGGATTCGACAAAACCCTTGCGGTAGTCGCGTGGATCGAATGGCGTGTACCAGTCGCCGTTCACCAGCCTGGGTCGCATGTATCCCGTTTGCGGATCGTAAAGGTTCCGGTAATTACGGCTGCGTCCCAACAGGACGGCCGCATCGTCTGCATGGCCAAGTTCAATGGCCAGTTGTGCCAGCGCCCAGTCCTGGTAGGCGTACTCCAGCGTCTGACCGGCACCATCCAGGTGAAATGC
>JAPHTE010000079.1 GCA_026196445.1 Lysobacterales bacterium | reverse complement strand
CTCGGCAGGTTTGCATCAGATAGCGGCGACGCGGATATCCAGGCAATATTTGAACGGATAAATGCCCGCCGGAACCGATAATTATACCAGTTAGGGGTTTATTTAACTAAATCGCTTTGATTTATACGGCGTGTGCGGGATGCAGGTACGAGATGGGTTCTTCGTCTTCCTCGCCGTAGACAACTTCCTCCCAGGATTGTGGCTGCCTGAGTAATTGCCTCAACAACTGGTTGTTCAGTTCATGTCCGGACTTGTAACCCGAATAGGCACCGATCAGGCTGTGTCCCAGCAGGTACAGGTCTCCGATAGCGTCCAGCACCTTGTGCTTGACGAATTCATCCTCGTAACGCAGGCCGTCCTCGTTCAAAACGCGATAATCGTCCAAAACAATGGCGTTATCCATGCTGCCACCCAGCACCAGGTTCCGATCACGCAGCATCTCGAGGTCGCGCATGAAACCGAAGGTCCTCGCGCGGGAAATCTCTTTCAGGAACGATGTCGTGGAGAAATCAATCGCGGCAAAACTGGTATGGGATTTGAAAACCGGGTGGTTGAACTCGATCTTGAAGGAAACCTTGAAGCCCTCGTAGGGTTCAATTCTCGCCCACTTGTCCTCGAAACGGTATTCAATCGGCTCGAGGATCCGGATAAACCGCTTGTCCGCCGATTGTTCGTCGATACCCGCGGACTGGATTAAGAATACGAACGGGCCTGCGCTGCCATCCATGATCGGCACTTCTGCCGCACTCAGATCAACATAGGCATTGTCGACACCCATGCCGGCCAGGGCCGACAACAGGTGCTCGACCGTGGCAACCCGCACGCCGTCGGCGTTGACCAGGGTGGACGAAAGGCTGGTGTCGCCAACGTTGGTGGCGATTCCGGGTATCTCCACAACCGGGTCCAGGTCAACACGTCGGAAAATAATCCCCGTGTTGACGGCTGCCGGCCGCAGCGTCATGAATACCTTGTCGCCGGTATGCAGGCCTACGCCTGTCGCACGAATGACATTTTTAAGGGTTCTTTGCTTGATCATTATTGAAGGCTTTGCGGCCGTTGATTTGGCAGGATTTTAACACAGCCGGCATGCCCTACAAACAATTTATTGGGATTTTGGCAACAAATGTTGTGAATTAACAACAATTTAACATTTGCATTGATGAAGCGCTTTGCGGGGCCCTGAGCCCCGGCAGCATTCAGATTACTGGGCGTGTCACGGCGAGCGACAAACCTGAATGCTGCCTGGGTTGCAGGTCTTCAATCAGCCTGGTTTCTCAAAAACGCTGGTATATCCAGGTAGTCGATACTTTCATTGGGTTCGAACAAGTCTTTTGGTTCTCTTCCTCTTTCTCGTTGGCCGTCAGCCTTGCGCCGGTCCGATTCCTCATCACCGGTTGAAAACGAGGGCTCTGCCTGGCCGGTCGTGCCATTACGTACCAGCTGAATCGGCTTTTCCACGGGCTTTGGTTTGCTCTTGAATTGCTGCCCGCCAAGACCCGTCGCGACCACGGTAACCCGCAGTTCGTCACCGATCTCGGGGTCGATGACCGTACCGATGACCACCGTGGCATCATCGGAAGCGAGATCGGAAACGGCGACACCGATTTCTTCGAACTCACGCATCGTGAGGTTCATACCGGCAGTGATATTGACCAGCACACCGCAGGCGCCCTGCAGGTTGACGTCTTCCAGCAAAGGACTGCCGATAGCAGACTGCACGGCCATGATTGCGCGGTCTTCGCCCTTGGCCTGGCCGGCGCCCATAACCGCCATGCCCATTTCTGACATCACGGTGCGTACGTCGGCGAAATCCACGTTGATCAGACCCTGGCGGGTGATCAGTTCGGCAATGCCCTGTACCGCGCCCTGCAGCACATCGTTTGCTGCCTTGAACGCATTCATCAGCAGCGCATCCTCACCCATGACTTCGGGCAACTTCGAATTAGGAATGGTAATCAGGGAGTCCACGTACTTCGACAGTTCCTCGATGCCCTGCTCGGCAATAGCCATACGGCGCTTTGCTTCGAAGTGGAACGGCTTGGTCACCACTGCCACGGTCAGGATTCCCAGTTCCTTGGCGGCCTGGGCTATCACGGGCGCTGCACCTGTACCGGTGCCACCACCCATGCCGGCGGTGATGAACACCATGTCGGCACCGTCGATAATCTCGATGATCCTGTCCCGGTCTTCCAATGCCGCCTGGCGCCCCACTTCAGGGTTGGCGCCTGCACCGAGCCCCTTGGTTATGCTCGAGCCTATTTGCAACACGCTCCGGCCCTTGAATTGCCTCAATGCCTGGGCATCCGTGTTGGCCGCAATGAACTCAACACCCTCGATACTCGCATCGATCATTTGTGCGACGGCATTACCGCCGCCCCCACCCACACCAATGACCTTGATTTCAGCACTCGGTGTGTAGTTTTCCACCAATTCAAACATTTTTATAACTCCTCTCGCTCGCCGTTAAAAATTAAAATTCGCCTCTAAACCAACTCTGTATCCTTGCCAATAAGGTATCCCCGCCGCCTGAAACCGTCAGGTTGCGGCTGCTGTCTGCCTGGCTGCCGTAAAGCAGCAGGCCAACGCCTGTCGCGTGCACCGGGTTTGAAACCACGTCAGAAAGGCCAGTAACGTACTGCGGTGTAGCCAGGCGCACTGGCATGTGAAATATTTCCTCCGCCAGTTCCACTGCACCTTCCATCTTTGCGGCCCCACCGGTCAGCACCATGCCCGAGGCCACCATGTTCTCGAACCCGCTACGACGCAATTCGTTCAGGATCAATGAATACAACTCCCGATAGCGCGCCTCCACGACCTGGGCCAGTGTCTGCCGCGCCAGCTGGCGCGAGGTTCGGTCGCCGACACTGGGTACGCGTATGCTTTCATCACTGCCCGCAAGCTGTTCCAGCGCACAGGCATACTTGATCTTGATGTCTTCCGCGTGTTGGGTCGGTGTGCGCAAGGCCACTGCGATGTCATTCGTCACCTGGTCACCCGCAATCGGGATACAGGCCGTATGCCGGATGGCACCATCCGAGAAGACCGCGATATCGGTCGTTCCCGCACCGATATCCACCAGGCAAACACCCAGTGATTTTTCATCCTCGCTCAGGGCCGCGTAACTTGCGGCCAATGGCTGCATGATCAGTTCATCTACCGAGAGCCCACAACGCGCCACGCACTTGCCGAGATTCTGCGTTGCGCTCAGGGCAGCCGTTACGACATGAACGTGTGCCTCGAGCCGCACACCGGCCATACCGATCGGTTGGCGAATGCCATCCTGGTTATCCAACACGTATTCCTGTGGCAAAACGTGCAGAATTTTCTGGTCGGCCGCCACCGGTACCGCGCGCGCGGCCTCCAGCACCCGATCGACATCGCCTTCACTGACTTCCCGGTCCTTGATCGCCACCGTGCCATCCGAATTCATGCTGCGGATGTGGTTACCTGAAATACCGGCAAATACGGAGTGAATTTCACAGCCCGCCATCAGCTCGGCTTCCTCCACGGCCCGTTGTATTGCCTGCTCGGTCGACGTCATGTCGACCACCACGCCGCGGCGCAGACCACGCGACGGATGGGAACCCAACCCGATGACCTCGACAGAACCATCGGTCTGCAGTTCGCCGACAATTGCGACGATCTTTGAAGTGCCAATATCGAGCCCGACAACCAGAGATTTCTCAGCCTTTTTTGCCATAATTCCCCGCCACAGCATCCATGTTTTCCGGCCACAAAACTGCAAATCCGTTGGTGTACCGGAGATCCACGCTGACAGGCGGTAACGCCTGCCCATGCATCAGCCCGGCCCACGCGGATACCAGCGTGTCCAGATTCTTGAAGATATCGCCTTTGCCAAACCTGACCTCGGTTCCACCGTTGAAACGGGCCGACCACGACCCGCGTGCATCGAGCGTCAGGCGCTCCACTTGCTGGCCGATTACCGCCAGCTTGTCATCAAATTTTTTCCAGTTCTCAAATACCAGTTCCATCTGCCCTTGCGGGCTTGCCAGCCACGGTAACCCCTGGATCTCGTCTGCCCCGGGGACCAGGAATGGCTGGCCCGATCCGTCCAACAGCAAGCCATCGATCCAATGCGCTACCGGTGTGTGTTCGTTGACCGTGACCAGGATCGAGTCAGGCCAGCTCTTCTGTACTGCTACGCTTGCCACCCACGGCATTGCAGCAACGGTTTCCTTCATCCTGGGTGTGTCGACCGTAAAGAAACTGCCCCCTGCCAGCGGCAAAAGGCTGGCCCTGACCTGCTCGGCGCTAACCCGTTCGAAAGTGCCATCGACAGCCAGCCACCGGATCGGCCAACGATCCTGGGCGACCATACCGGAATACACCCAGCCAACGCCTGCAACGGCAAACATGAAAAGCAACAGGACCATGGCTACGCCGGAACTGAAACCAGCGATGCCATGCCGTGGAACCTGTGACAAGGTGTTTCTCACAGGCTGCTCTCCAGGATCCGCCAGACCAACTCATCAAAACTGACGCCGATTTCAGCGGCAGCCTGCGGCACGAGACTGTGGTCCGTCATACCGGGTGTCGTATTCACTTCGAGGAACCAGGCCTTGCCGGCCCGATCCATGATGAAATCCACCCTGCCCCAGCCGGAACACGCCAATGCACGAAAAGCCTCCAGTGAGCGCGTTTGCAGTTTCTTCTCAATTTTGGCAGGCAACCCACTGGGGCAAAAATAGCGGGTCTCGTCGGACTCGTACTTGGCGGTGTAATCGTAAAACGAACGTGGCGTTTCAATGCGTATCAGTGGCAGTGCCAAATCCCCGATGACGCCCGCAAAATACTCGTCACCGACAATCTCCGGTTCAACCAGCACCTCTTCACTGAACTGGCGGGCCAGGGCTATCGCGGCTGGCAGATCACCCTGCTGTTCCACCCGGCTGATGCCGATACTCGAGCCCAGGCCGGCCGGCT
>JAPHTE010000365.1 GCA_026196445.1 Lysobacterales bacterium | reverse complement strand
GTAGGTTATTGTGGATGGCTTAGGGGTATAACTCAAGGTTATTAAAGGCATAAGAAGATTCATTGGTAATCTGATTTTTTGGGGTGAAAAATTGACTGGACTGGTGGGTAAGTTTGTTTAAATTCACCGTGCTACTAGACGCGCCTTGAAACACTCGTGCCAAGGCGAAATTGGTCAGAAACCATAGCCCCGGTGCAAGCCGGTTTAGTCAAGTAAATACATGAAAAAGGGAGCCTTTATCATGAGAGAGTTAATCCCTTCTGCCCCCGGCAGGAAATCCCGAATAATTACTACAAGTTTCACGACCCTGCTTTTTCTCCAGGCGCTTGTCGCCGGCCCGTTGCAGGCTGCCGACGATGTCAGTGACGATACCTCGACCAGGGTGACCGAGTTATCCCAGGCTGATACGACAACCGATCAGACCACCGAGGAAGACGTAATTCTGGAAGAGGTCGTCGTGGTCGGCACCCAGATCAAGGGTGCAGCGATTTCCGAGGCCCTGGCGGTGTCGGTGCTGAACGAGCAGGAGATCGAGGCGACGGGCATCTCCTCTGCCCAGGAGTTACTCGACTACCTGCCTGAGCAGGGGCAGAACTTTCAGACAGAGGCGGCAAACGCCTACAACTACAACGCGGTACGCGGCGATGTCGGCGCTTTCAACCTGCGCAACATGGGCACCGGCAACACGCTGGTGCTGCTGAACGGGCGCCGCCTGGTGCAGACCGCCGGCTACCAGACCGAGCGGGTCGGCGGCAGCCTGGTGCCGGTCAATTCGGTCAACCCCAACGCGCTCCCGACGATAGGAATTCGGCGGGTGGAAGTATTGCGTGACGGTGCCTCGGCCATCTATGGCGCCGACGCCGTGGCGGGCGTGGTCAACACGGTGCTGCAGAACAATTTCGAGGGCCTGACCGTCCGTGCCCGTTACGACTGGTACGACAACATCCCGGCCAACAACTACCGTGGCACCATCAAGTGGGGCCACGACTTTAACGAAGGCCGCACCAACATCAGCCTGTTCACCGACTACTACCACCGCGACCGGGTTAATTCACAGGATGATAAGCGCTGGGCGACCGCCGACTTTCGCTTGCGCCTTGACGAGGACTCGATATGGCTATTTGACCCTGAAACTGGCAGGACGAGCATTACCACGTTCAGGAATACTTATGTTGACTCCGGTTTCGGCCAGTTCGACATGAGCGGTTCGGTTCCCGGCCTGACCGACAGCAGCGGCGAGTTCGAGACCTATCCATGGGATCACGCGATGTGCCAGGATTCACGCGCCTGGTACATCAACGAGCAGATGTGCGGCATCCGGGATGGCTTGAACCGCGATCCCATATCTGGCGGCATCGTAAGTGGGCCTTATTACGACCCGAACGCCGCGCCGTTTGGCCGTGACCTGAGGTCCGATCTCGACCGCTACAACATCTTCCTGTTCCTGAACCACGAGTTCGAAAACGGTGTAGAGGCCTATACCGAGTTGAGTTATTACCAGGCCGATACCACCTGGGTCAACTACCCGGCCACCACGCTCGGCGGCTTCGAGATGGTCATGGGTAAGGAAAACTACTACAACCCGTTTGGCCCCTGCGGCTCGCCGAACCGCCTGCCGGACTGGCTGATTCCGGACTTCACCTGCGCCGGCAAGGACCTGGTCATTGATTATTACCGCTGGGTGGAGGTGCCGAGGATCGGCGACAACACGGCCAAGAGCTGGCGTTTCCTGCAGGGTTTCCGTGGCACCTGGGGCGACTGGGACTGGGATACGGCGCTGGTGTGGTCCGAAGCCAAGCGTACCGACATCACCCACAACCGCCTCTCCAACACCCTGATGTGGGAGGCGCTGCATGACCCGACCCCTGCCGCCTACAACCCCTTTGCCAGCGGTTTTCCGGGCTATCCCAACGGCAGCAACATCGAACAGGCGTTGATCGACATATACCGCAAGAACGAGACCGACCTGAAGATGGTGGACTTCAAGATCAGCAACCCCGAGTTGTTCAACATGTGGGCCGGCCCGGTCGGTTTCCTGTTCGGCGCCGAGTACCGCGAGGAGTCCTTCCTGGATGACCGTGACCCGAGGATTGACGGCACGATCACTTACACGCATTCGGACGGCCAGACCTACCCATACGTCTCCGACGTGATCAATTCCAGCCCGTCATCGGACAGCTGGGGTGACCGTGACACCACCTCCGCGTTCTTCGAGTTAGCCATTCCGCTGTTCGACAACTTCGACTTGCAAGCGGCGTTGCGCTGGGAAGACGCGTCTGACTACGGCAGCGCCACGGTCGGCAAGCTGGCCTTCGGCTGGCGGGTATTCGAGCCCTTGCTGATCCGCGGATCCTGGTCCGAGGCTTACCGCGCACCGAACCTGGTCACGGTCTTCGAGGGCCTGGTGGTACGCGCCAATACGCGCACCAGCTATGTGTGCCGCTATGCCGAGGAAATGTGGGACGTGGGCCGTTCCCCGGATGATCCGCGTTACGAAGAGGCCCGGGATGAACTTGACTGCAGCGATAGCGTGCAGCGCCGGGCGTCGGGTTCCGAATTCCTGAAGCCCGAGGAGTCCACCAACACCTCCATCGGCCTGGTGTGGGAACCCACCGAGAACTTCATGTTCACGGTGGATTTCTGGAGCATCGAGAAGAAGGATACCATCGGCCTGTTCGGCGAGAACAACCACTCGCTGTTGGACACCGTGTTGCATATCGAGAACGGCCTGAACAACTGTGACAGCTTTGTCGGTAACCCTGTCATGGGATACTCGGATCCCGATCCTGACCAGGTCGAGTACTACACTTACGCTGGCATCTGCCCGATCGGACAGTATGAGTATGTCAATGACTGGTATGCCAACCTGGACACCCGTATCGTCGAAGGCCACGACATCGGCATCTTCTACAGCAGGGATGGCAAATCCGGTTCCTGGGACCTGTCCATCCGCGGCGCATTCTATGACAGGTACGTGCAGAAGGCTGGTCCGGCCTCGCAGGCGCTGATCGACGCGGCGGAGTCCGGCGTATTCCCGGAAGGCTTCCCGACACCAACCGGCTTTGGCAACCTGCTGCGCGTGGAAGGCAACCAGACCACCAAGTACAATGCCAGCCTGCGGTGGAGAAGGGACAACGTCGGCGCCGGCCTGTCGGCCTATTACCTGAGCGATTTCGTCGACAACGGCCCGGGCGTCCGGCAAGGTCAGAAGTACGTCATCCCATCCATGACGACCTACAATGGCTACTTTGATTACTTCGCGGACCTGTTTGGTACCGAAACGCGTTTCCGTTTTGGTGTCAACAACCTGTTCAACCAGCGTGCGCCGTTGGCTGATGAATATTATGGTTTCTCCCCCGATGCGCACACTGATTACGGGCGTTATTTCTACGTGGATATCAGGATGGATCTCTAAGTTATCCGACTGACTGACCGGGAGCGATCCCGGTCAGCCTTTTTGCAGGAAACCTGCACCCGCCCGGGTGCAGGTTTTTTTATGCCCGTCCTGCATTCTACCAAACTGCCTGGTGCAAACCCGGGGTGCAAACCATCAGGCGAGAACCGAAACCATAACTAACTTTGCTGAAAGAATAGCCTGGGGTTATGGCGCGGTGACGGATTTTGTACCATAATGGCCTTTATGCATTTTGGTTAATATTTCGTTATCCGGAGTGCCACCAAAGTACTTTAGCAATTTCTTGAACCGGGGACCTTTATCATGAGAGAGCTATTCCATACCGCCTCCAGCAGGCAATCCAATAGAATCACCACAACTATTACCACACTTTTACTTCTCCTGACGTTCATTGCCGGCCCGCTGCAGGCGGCTGACGATGCAACTGACACTGACGCGACCAGGGTGACCCAATTGGCCCAGGCCGATGCAACCACCGATCAGGCCGCTGAGGAAGACGTGTTGCTGGAAGAGGTCGTCGTGGTCGGCACCCAGATCAAGGGTGCAGCCATCTCCGAGGCCCTGGCAGTATCAGTATTAGACACCCAGGAAATCGAGGCGTCAGGCATCTCTTCCGCCCAGGAGTTGCTTGACCTGTTGCCTGAGCAGGGACAGAACTTCCAGACCGAAGCCGCGAATGCCTACAACGTCAACGCGGTGCGTGGCGACGTTGGCGCCTTCAACCTGCGCAACATGGGTACCGGCAACACGCTGGTGCTGCTGAACGGGCGCCGCATGGTGCAGACGGCCGGTTACCAGACCGAGCTGGTCGGTGGCAGTTTCGTACCGGTCAACACGGTCAACCCTAACGAGATTCCGACCTATGGCATCCGGCGGGTGGAAGTATTGCGTGACGGCGCCTCGGCGATCTACGGCGCTGACGCGGTGGCCGGCGTGGTCAATACCGTACTGCAGGACAATTTCGAAGGCTTGACCATCCGCGCGCGTTACGACTGGTACGACAATATCCCGGCCAACAACTACCGTGGCACGATCAAGTGGGGCCACAACTTCAACGAAGGCCGCACCAACCTCAGCATGTTTGCGGACTACTACCACCGCGACCGGGTCAATTCACAGGATGATCCACGCTGGTCAAATTCCGACCTGCGCTACCGTCTGCCGGAGGATTCACCGTTCCTGTATGACGAAGACGGCGATATCATCACCACGTTCAGGAACGATACCATCGACTCCGGTTTCGGCCAGTTCGACATGAGCGGAAGTTACCGGCCCCTGACCGACGGCAGCGGTGAGTTTGAAACTTACCCGTGGGATCACGCCATGTGCCAGCACGAGGACTCCTGGTATATCAACGAATCCATGTGCGGCATCAGGGATCAGGTCAATCGTGACCAGTACGGAAGTACGACCAATTACCGCCACAACTACGGCGCAGGGCCGATTGGCCGTGACCTGAGGTCCGACCTCGACCGCTTCAACATCTTCCTGTTCCTGAACCACGAGTTCGAAAACGGGGTCGAGGCCTATACTGAGCTGAGCTACTACCAGGCCGATACCGAGTTCCTCGTGCGCAGGACCACCACTTTGACCAATTTCGAGATGTACCTCGGTGCGGAAAGCTATTACAACCCGTTCGGCAAGTGTGGATCGCCAAACCGCTTGCCGGACTGGCTGGTTCCAGACCTTTCCTGCGCGGGAAAGGATCTGCGCATGGATTATTACGGCTGGACCGAAGTGCCGCGGTGGGCCGAAAACACGGCCAAGACCTGGCGTTTCCTGCAAGGTTTCCGCGGCACCTGGGGCGACTGGGACTGGGACACGGCGCTGGTATGGTCGGAGGCCAAACGTAACGACGTGACCCACAACCGCATCTCCAACACCCTGATGTGGGAGGCGCTGCACGACCCGACCCCGGCGGGCTACAACCCCTTCGCCAGTGGTTGGGATGGCTACAGTGAGGGAACGAATATCGAACGGACGCTGATCGACGTGTACCGCAAGAACAAGACCGACCTGAAAATGGTAGATTTCAAGCTCAGCAACCCCGAGCTGTTTAACATGTGGGCCGGCCCGGTCGGCTTCCTGTTCGGCGCCGAGTACCGCGAGGAGTCCTTC
>JAPHTE010000503.1 GCA_026196445.1 Lysobacterales bacterium | reverse complement strand
GCGCCGCCGGATTTACCATCCCGTCACAGGAGTTTTACCGCAAGATCGCTTTTGAAGACGTACCGAACGGTGGTTCGTTCATGGTTTTCAACCGCCAGCGCGACCTGTTGAAAATGGTTTTGAACTTCACCCGCTTCTTCACCCACGAAAGTTGTGGTTTCTGCACGCCCTGCCGTGTTGGTGGGCGCCTGATGAACGACCTGGTTGAAAAGGTCATGGTCGGCTACGCCACCAGGCACGATATCGAGGAGCTCAAGAACATCTGCAACGTGATGAAGAAGACCGCGCATTGCGGCCTGGGCTCAACGGCGCCCAACGCAGTGCTGGATACCTTGCAGAAGTTCCCCACTACCTACGCCAGGCGCCTGATGAACAAGAGCTACGAACCGGCCTTCAACCTTGATAAAGCCCTGGAAGTCTCCAGGCGTCTCACCGGACGTGATGATGAAGAAGCCCACCTGAGGTTAGGAAATTGAGCACAGAAAAAACATTCAAACTGGACGGCAGGGACATCCCCTTCGAGGATGGTGAAACCGTCATGGACGCCGCGCTCAGGGCCGGCGAATACATTCCGCATCTGTGCCACAACCCGGATTTTCCGCCACACGGCAGTTGCCGGGTATGTGTCGTCAGCGCCAATGGCAAACACACTACTTCCTGTACGCTGAAGGCGGCCGAGGGCATGGACGTGGACAACAGTTCCGAGGAGATCCTCGAGGAACGACGCACCCTGTTGCAAATGCTGTTTGTGGAGGGCAACCACACCTGTCCGGCCTGTGAAAAAAGCGGTGATTGCAAGTTACAGGCCGTGGCCTACCATGCCGGTATGCTGACGCCGCGGTTCACGCACTTTTTCCCCAAGCGCTCGATCGACGCTTCACACCCGGAAATGATGTTCTACTACAACCGTTGCATCCTGTGTGGTCTGTGTGTGCGCGTCAGCAAGTACGAGGATCAGAAATCCGTGTTTGCTATCTCCGGCCGAGGCATTGACAGCCGGCTGGTGTTCAACTCGCCCAGCGGAGATCTCGGTGACACCGATTTTTCACCCAGGGACCAGGCAGCCTCGGTGTGCCCGGTGGGCGCGATATTGCCCAAGTACCAGGGCTACGAAACCCCCATCGGCAAACGCCTGTACGACGGCAGGCCGATCAACATGGTGGGAGACACCGCCGCCAGGGAATCTGCCAAGCATAAACTGACCAATGGTGGCGCAAATGAGTGAAATCCAACATAGCAGTGATACCCAACAAAGCAAGCCAGCCCCCAAGGAAAAGTTGCTGGTCGCCACGGCGCCGTTATGCGGTTGCTTCGGTTGTCACATGTCCCTGCTCGATATTGACGAGCGTATCCTGGAGCTGGTCGAGGTGGTGGAGTTCGACCGCTCACCGATCACGGACATCAAGACCATCGGCAAATGTGATGTCGGCCTGATCGAGGGCGGCGTCGCCAATGCCCACAACGTCCATGACCTGCGCGAGTTCCGCGCCAATTGCGACATCCTGGTGGCGATGGGTTCCTGCGCGGTCACCGGCGGCATCCCCGCCATGCGCAACCAGTTCGACCTGAAGGAATGCCTCGAGGAGGCATATATCCATGGTATCGGTGTCGAGAACCCACATGTGCCCAACGACGTGGAAATCCCGCTGTTGCTGGACAAGGTGCACCCGATCCACGAGGTGGTCCGGGTCGATTACTTCCTGCCGGGCTGCCCGCCACGTGCGGACACGCTGTGGAAATTTCTGACCGACGTGGTTGCAGGCAACGAAATCAGCTTCCCGTATTCAATGATCAATTACGATTGATACAACAGTTAAAGAGAAATCGACATGACCTCAGCATTGGAAACAGCTGCAAACCCCGAGAAAACCACCCGCATCGTCATCGAGCCACTGACCCGTGTCGAGGGCCATGGCAAGGTAACCTTGCTGCAGGGGAAAAACCGTAATATCCGGCAGGCGCGGCTACATATCACCGAGTTCCGTGGTTTTGAGAAATTCATCCAGGGCCGACCCTACTGGGAACTGCCGGTGCTGGTCCAGCGTTTGTGTGGTATCTGCCCGGTCAGCCACCACCTGGCCGCCGCCAAGGCCACCGACATGATCGTCGGCGCGGGCGATCTGACACCCACTGCCAACAAGATCCGGCAGTTGATGCACCTGGGCCAGACCTTGCAATCGCACGCCCTGCACTTCTTCCACCTGTGTTCGCCCGACCTGCTGTTCGGTTTTGACGACCACGTACAACACCGCAACGTGATCGGCGTCATCGAGGACTTCCCCGAGATCGCCAAGCAAGGTGTGTTGCTGCGTAAATACGGCCAGGAAGTCAT
>JAPHTE010000063.1 GCA_026196445.1 Lysobacterales bacterium | reverse complement strand
GACATTCATCATTGATCCCAGGGTCAAGGGCAAGGTGAACGTCGTATCCAGTCAACCGTTATCAAAGGATGAAGTGGTAGGCGTCTTTCTGTCCATCATGGAAGTCCATGGATTTACCACCGTGGCGGTCGGCAAGGCCATTAAGATTATCCCCAATGCCCAGGTCAGGAATGCCCCGCAACGGGTCGTTGACAATATTACCGGCGGTGGCGATGAGGTTATTACCCATGTTCTGCCACTACAATACGTCAGCGCCCAGGAACTGGCGCCGATTTTGCGGCCGTTGATGGGCAACAACGGCCACCTGGCGGATTACGCTCCCAGTAACAGCCTGATCTTCTCCGATAACGCTGCCAATATTCAGCGGATGTTGGATATCGTCAAACGCGTGGACAAGAACACCGAGCGGGAAATCGAAGTCATTCCGTTGCAATACGCCCTTGGTTCGGAAATCGTTCGGTTGCTGGACAAATTGTGGCCACAGGATTCCGCTGACTCCTCGAGCCGGATCTCGGTCGGCGTAGACGAGCGCAGCAACAGCATTCTGCTCAGCGGCAACTCCGGTAAACGCCTGGAAATCCGCACGCTGATTTCACATCTCGACACGCCGGTGGAATCCGGTGGTAATACCCAGGTGATTTACCTGCGTTATGCGAACGCCGAGAATGTTGCACGGATCCTTACCGGTCTGAGTAATTCAGACGCTGCTGCAGGCACTGGAGCGGCGGCCGCGGCCGATGATAATAGCCAAATACAGGCCGACCTGGAGTCCAACGCGCTGGTGATTACCGCGCCTGCGGCACGTTTCAAATCGTTACGTGCCGTCATCCAGAAGCTGGACATGCCACGTGCACAGGTGCATATCGAAGCCATTATTGCAGAGGTTTCCTTTAATACTGCGAAGGAGCTGGGTGTTGAGTGGGTCGTGGACGGGTCCCAGAGCACGAACAACACCTACCCGATTGGCGCCACCAATTTCCCGGATAATGGCGGCACCCTGGCGGGCATCGTCGGGTCCATCCTGACTGGTTCCATTCCGACCTTTGGCAGTGGCATGAGCCTGGGCGTCGGCGGTACCACCGATGGTGGCACCCGTTTTGGCGCCCTGTTGCGCGCCCTGGCCACGGATTCATCCACCAATATCCTGTCCACCCCATCCCTGACAACGCTGGATAACCAGGAAGCCGAAATTATCGTTGGTCAAAACGTGCCTTTTAAAACGGGCTCTTATACTACTGAGGGATCAATTGGTCAGCTTAATCCCTTTACGACCATCAAGCGCGAGGACGTGGGTATCACCCTCAAGGTCAAACCACAGATCAACGAGGGCGACGCGATTACGATGACCATTGAGCAGGACATCTCCAGCGTCAGTGCAAATTCCGCCAGTGACACGGACCTGACAACCAACAAGCGCTCGATAAAAACCACTGTCCTGGTGGCCAACGATGACATGATCGTGCTGGGTGGCCTGATCGATGAAGACGTCCAGGAAAGCCAGTCAAAGGTGCCGGTGCTGGGCAGCATTCCTTTGTTGGGCCGGCTGTTCCGCTATGACAAGACAACCAAGCTCAAGCGCAGCTTGATGGTATTTATTCACCCGAAAATCATCAGTACACCTTCGATGGGGCATTCGATCAGCCAGTCAAAATATACCTACCTGCAAAACGAGCAGGATAAGTTGAAGGACAAGGAGTCGCGCAAGTTTGAGCCCGAGTTGGCTGAATTCCCGGACCCGCCCGCAGACCCTGTCCCGGAACAAGACAGCACCGACCCTGACGGTAATCCGGACCAGCAGCCAGACGACAAGAACCAGTGAGATGAGATCGGACGTCTTGATCCCCTACACTTTCTCACGGCGTTACGGAGTTGCCGTCGTCAGTGACGAACCGCTCACGGTGGCCTGCCACCCGGGAACCAAGGTGCATGGTTTGCTGGAAATCCAAAGGCAGTACGGCAGCCAGTACGAGTTGCAGGAACTGACCATGGAGGATTTTGGGGAACTGTTGTCTTCCCTCTACGAACAGGGAAGCGACCAGGCTGCCCAGCTGATGGCGGATATCGGCGGTGACAACGACCTGGCCTATCTCGCCGAGGTGCTGAACGAACCGGAAGACCTGATGGAAAGCCAGGATGACGCACCGATCATCCGCTTGATCAACGCGTTGCTGACCGAGGCCATTAACGAAGACGCGTCCGATATCCACATTGAACCGTTTGAAAAGCGATTGTCGGTGCGTTTCCGTGTTGACGGGACCTTGCGCGAAGTATTGAGCCCACCGATCAAGGTCGCCCCGTTGTTAGCGTCGCGTATCAAGGTCATGGCAAAACTGGACATTTCGGAAAAACGTCTTCCACAGGATGGCCGCATTTCCTTGAAAGTGGCCAACCATCCAGTCGATGTTCGTGTATCCACGTTGCCTTCCGGTCATGGCGAGCGCGTCGTCATGCGTTTGCTGGACAAGAAGGTCGGACGTTTGAACCTGGAAACCATGGGCATGGCCGAGAAACCCCTGGCGCTGCTTGACCAGCTCATTCACAAACCCCATGGGATCATACTGGTCACCGGTCCCACCGGTTCCGGTAAGACCACTTCGCTCTACGCGGCACTGACGAGGCTGAACAGCGCTGAGCGCAACATATTGACGGTCGAAGACCCCATCGAATACGACCTGGACGGCGTTGGGCAGACCCAGGTCAACAGCAAGATCAACATGAGTTTTGCCCGGGGCTTGAGGGCTATTCTGCGGCAAGACCCCGATGTCGTCATGGTTGGCGAGATCCGTGACCTGGACACCGCCCAGATTGCGGTGCAGGCCAGTTTGACGGGCCACCTGGTGCTGTCCACCTTACACACCAACAGCGGGATTGGCGCGATCACCCGGTTACGTGATATGGGCGTTGAAAGTTTCCTGCTGTCATCGAGCTTGTTGGCCGTCGTCGCACAGCGCCTGGTGCGGGTTCTGTGCCCGGCGTGCAAGCAAGCCTACACCGCTTCTAAAGAGCAGTGCCAGGTGATGGAAGTTGACAGCCAGAAGCCGCCCACCCTGTACAAGGCGGGTGCGTGCAAGCAGTGCCAACAGCGTGGCTATATGGGGCGCACCGGTATTTACGAAGTCATCGGCGTCGATGATACCTTGCAGACCATGATTCACGACAACGCTGCCGAACAGGTTCTCCGCAACTACGCACACCCGCGTTATCCCACGCTGCGCCAGGATGGTTGGCGGCAAGTGCTGAACGGCACGACGTCGCTGGAAGAGGTTCTTCGCGTTACCAAGGAAGGATAGCGTTGCATGCCTGCCTTTGAATACAAAGCGCTCAATGCTGCTGGTAACAAGGAACACGGCCTTTTGGAGGGTGATTCGGAAAGACAGATCCGGCAGCAACTCCGCGACAAGGGATGGATGCCACTGGAGGTGGTGGCGGTAAGAGAAAAGGCCGCCTTGAAATCAAAAACCCTGGGTGGCATTTTCAGGCGGGGCCAACGGCTCAACGCCGCTACCCTGACGTTGATCACACGCCAGTTGGCGACACTCATTTCTGCCGGCACACCCGTTGAATCCGCCTTGCAATCTGTTGCACGCCAAAGTACACAGCGCGGTCAAAGCCGGGTCCTGCTCGCGGTTCGCGCCAAGGTGCTTGAAGGCCATCAACTGGCCACGGGCCTGGGAGAATTTCCCCAGACGTTCTCACAGCTCTACCGGGCAACGGTGTTTGCGGGCGAACAGGCCGGTAAGCTGGACCACGTCCTGGAGCGATTGTCAGATTACCTGGAAACACGTAACCGCGTGCAGCAAAAGACCAGCCTGGCGCTCATTTACCCGGTCGTGCTATCGGTGGTGGCCATTGGTGTGGTCATCGCCTTGCTGACCTATGTCGTACCCAAAGTGGTCCAGGTATTTGAAAGCACCGGCCAACAATTACCTGCCTTGACCCGCGGCCTGATTGCCAGCAGTGAATTCATACAGACGTACGGCTTGTTCCTCCTTGTGTCGTTCGGAATTGTTTTTTTAGCGACCAGGCTCCTGTTGAACAACCCGGTCTGGCAAAAGCGCTGGCACGTATTCCTGCTGCGAATACCCATGATCAGTGGTTTGATCAAGGGTATGGAAACAGCACGCTTTACCCGTACCATGAGCATATTGCTGGGCAGCGGGGTACCCGCCCTGGAGTCGCTGACCATCGTCAAGCAGGTCATTCACAACCAGGCCATGATCGAAGCGGTCGATATTACGGGCCAGCGGGTGAAAGAAGGCGCCAGTATCAGCCTGTCCCTGGCCAATACCCGGCTGTTTCCACCGCTGACGCTGGAGCTCATTCGCAATGGCGAGGTCAGTGGCCAGCTGCCGGAAATGATGGAGCGTGCGGCTGTTAACCAGGAGCAGGAGATCGAAACCAAAACCGCAACGGCATTGGGCTTATTCGAGCCCTTGCTGATCCTCGCCATGGGCGGTATTGTCCTCGTCATCGTATTGGCGATATTGATGCCGATTTTTGAAATGAACCAGTTAGTCAAATAGTATTGCAGGGGTGTTTATGAAGCAGAGAATCCAAGGTTTCACACTTATCGAAGTGATGGTGGTCATTGTCATTCTCGGTATCCTGGCGGCGATTATCGCACCCAAGGTCATGGACCGCCCGGACACGGCGCGACTGGTCAAGGCCAAAACGGACATCCGCGCCATTGAGAGCGCGCTCAACCTCTACAAGCTGGACAACTTCGACTACCCGAGTACCGACGAGGGCCTCGGCGCGCTGGTTCCCAAGTATATTGAACGCACACCCATGGACCCCTGGGGAAACCCTTACCTGTACCTGAATCCCGGCTTGCACGGCACCATGGATGTGTATTCCCTGGGCGCCGACGGTCTCAAGGGTGGAACGGGTAAAAACGCCGATGTCGGCAACTGGGATGCCGAACAATAAGCCGTCTGCCGGGAATTCGAGTGTTGTCAAACGACCAGCAGACCCGCGTCTCTGCAAAAGGCAGGGGCTTCACACTGCTGGAATTGCTGGTGGTACTGGTCATTATCAGCGTGCTGACTTCAATGGTGGCATTATCAGTCGCACCCAGTGCACCTACACCGCAAAGGGAAAGCCGCCGTTTTCACCAGGTGCTGGAAGCGGCACGGCAACAGGCCGTGTTGTTCAACCAGGACCTGGGTGTGGAATTTACCGGTAACAGCTACCGGGTTCTTCATTGGCGCGCACAACAGTGGTGGATTTCCGATCGCACCGAGTTTTCTCAATACGAACTGCCTGAAAACCTCTTGCAGACCCTGTGGATCAACGGCCTGGAAAATGATATTGATCCGGCTGAAGAAGACGTCCCCCAGCCGCAGGTATTTTTGCTGGCGACCGGTGAGGTCACGCCGTTCGAGTGGACCCTCAGGAGCCTGGCGGACAACACGCTATGGCGTTTAACCGCCAGCCCACTGGGCGAGTTTGACCTGCAAATGGAGTCGTTGCGGTGAAAGGCGTTTTTACCCGCAATAAAGCAGGCAGCGGTTTT
>JAPHTE010000258.1 GCA_026196445.1 Lysobacterales bacterium | reverse complement strand
GCCCGTGTCGAGCAACGCACCGACCTCGACAAACTGATCCTCGATGTCGAAACCGACGGCACCATGGACTGCGAGGCCGCAGTCAAGATGGCCGCGAACATCCTGGCGGACCAGTTGGATGTATTCGTGGACTTCAAGGCCCGTACCGAGATCGTCGAAGAAGAAAAGTCACAGGAAATCGACCCCGTGCTGCTGCGCCCGATCGATGACCTGGAACTCACCGTGCGTTCGGCCAACTGCCTGAAGGCGGAAAGCATTCTCTACATCGGTGACCTGGTACAGCGGACAGAAGTAGAACTGCTGAAAACTCCAAACCTTGGCAAGAAGTCATTGACGGAAATCAAGGATGTCCTGGCACAGCATGAATTGTCCCTGGGGACGAAACTTGAAAACTGGCCACCGGCCGCACTGGCAGACAATTAAAACCTGTCACGTTGTAGGAATATAGGAACGAGATATGCGTCATTTAAAATCAGGGCGTAAGCTGAACCGCAATTCAAGTCACAGGAAGGCCATGTTCCGTAACATGGCAACTTCACTGTTCGAGAATGAAATTATCCGCACTACTGTGCCCAAGGCCAAGGAACTGCGCCGCGTCGCCGAGCCGCTTATTACGCTGGCCAAGAGCGACAGCGTGGCCAATCGCCGCCTGGCGTTTGACCGCTTGCGGGACAAGGCTGCGGTTGGCAAGCTGTTTGAAGAACTCGGTCCCAGGTACGTGGAACGTCCGGGTGGCTACCTGCGGATCCTGAAATGCGGACATCGCCCCGGTGACAAGGCCCCGATGGCCTACGTCGAACTGGTCGACCGTCCGCGCGAGGAAGAGCAGGCTGAAGGGTAAAAGTCCTCGATTACGTTATTGAAAAAGGGCCCGGCAATGCCGGGCCCTTTTTTGTTTGGGCCAAAACAACATCTGAAGTGTTTTACCCTGACCCCCTTACTTCCCTTTCACCCGGATCTGAAATCCAGACGGATTTTTGCGATCCGCCCATTACGCACCGTGAATTGCTGCCACAAGAGCAGGGTGTCGCCCGGTTTCCGGTACCGCCATTCGATCCCGACAACATCCGCTGCAAGTGTCTGCATCGCGATGATTTGAAACTCGGCCCGCTCTGGCGGATCATTGCGCAGGTGGGCGAGATAATCTGCGGCCGTGTCGCAGTGCAATTACGGGCCTGAAAACTCCAGGTCCCGTGCCAATAACTGTGCCAGGCCGCCGAGGTCGGATGCACAGAAGCGCTCGACGTAGGCCAGGGCCAGCTCATGCAGACCGCGGTTGGATATCCTACAGCCAGCGGCGCACGCGTTCACGATAATCGCGGTACGCAGCGCCGAATATTTTGGTAAGCCTGCGTTCTTCATAGGGAATGTATATGCGGTCGATGAGCGTGAAATAGCTTGCTGCAGCAATGTAGAACGGCAGTGTTCCGACAGCCAGTGCCAAGCCAAGCAACATCGAGACGATTCCCAGATACATTGGATTTCGCGTCACGTGGAAGATGCCTGACGTAACAAGGCTCGTCGCTGTGGCGGTGGGACAGATCACGGTGTCGCAGCGGCGGAAGAGGTCCCAGGCCCACAGCATTGCGGCCAGGCCTGATAATGCGACCGTGACGCCCAATGGCGTGCTACTGAACACCACGAATTCTCGCAGCGGCGTGGTGAAATGGATGACCGTTGCCGCCAGGGTGAGCAGCTGGGCGATTCGCGGCGGGCGCAAACTGACGATTTGCTCGACATTCATTGCGGGTCTCCTTCGAGGCGCTCCAGTAGGGTGCGGAGCGTGTTATGGGTGGTTTCGACACAGCCTGCCGGCAGTCCCCCGAACAACGCTGTCACAGCCTCCTGGTCACGCCCCAGGATCGTTTCGAACAGCTTTCTGCCCCGTGAGGTGAGCCGGATGAGCTTCGACCGCAGGTGCCTGGGGTTGGGGCGCTGCTCAACCAGACCTCGCTTAAGGAGCCGATTGACCGTGACCTGCACATGCTGTCTGGTTACGCGGTAGCGGACCGCGAGCTCGGGCACGGTGAACGCATGCTCGGGGTACAGGAACTCCAGTACCGCGCGGTCGGCAGAGGTCACCCCAAGATCGCTGATGTGCTCGTCGGAACGGGCCGCTAATAGCCGGAATAAGCGGCGGATATGCCAGATGACCTGGTACGCCTCACTGTTGGTAAAACTCGTCATGTACATCACCTAATATGACAATTAGATTGTCATTATTCTATATGACAACTTAGTTGTCAAATATTGCCCGCCCCCTCGCTGATTTAACAAAGACGTACGCAAGTTCGCTTTGTTGAATACCCGCACCCGGCCAGGAATGGTCGTCAATTTATTGTTTACTCTGGCACTTTACTCTGACCGCAGCACTTCTGACCCCAGCATTTGCTGTCCTGGCGGTGCTGCGACGGCCGTGACTGGCTTTGGTCACTGCTATTTCGCGTAGTGCTCATAAACGGCAGCCAGCACCTCCGCGGCAATTGCCTCGGACGGTTCTGCTGCATTGGCCATGTAGGCCAGCACCATGTTGCGCCCCGGAATCAGCTTAATTTCAGCATAGAAGGTACCAGCGCCACCATTATGAGCCTGGCACTTCGGGGCATCGAAAAAATGGCCGCATTCATTATGTCCCCAGCCCCAGGTGTAGAAGCTATCGCCCCACGGCACGGCATCCGGCCGAGCAGTGTGCAGGCGCTTGACGGTTTCCGCTCTCAGGTAGCCGTCTTTTCCGCTCATTCCCTCAAGGTGTGCATTGCCGTAGCGCATGAGGTCGGCAATGCTTGATCGAATGTTGCCGGCCGGTGCCAGGATATTGATCAGATCTTCCATCTGTCCGTACTCCATGGCCTCGTAATTAGCCGCGCTATCTCCCCAATGTCCCACGGGTTGGTTGGGGCGCTCGGGCGAAGCTGGCCAGTCGAATCCTGCGGTGGTCATGCCGTATGGCCTGAAGACATGCGCCTCGATCAACGCGCGCCATGACTTTCCGGTAACCACTTCAGCCATGTAACCGGCGATGGTGATGCCCGCATTGGAATAGGCATGGACTTCACCCGGCGGTGCCAGCGGTTCTTCCATCAGGACCCGTGAAACAAAAGCCCGGCGCTTGTCCTGCCAGCGATCTCCCTTGGCGGCCGCCACGATCTCGTCAACCATTTCCGGCGAAAAATCGTTGTATTGCTGGATGCCGGCCTCGTGGCTCATGAGCTGCGAGATTGTGACGTTGCGGTATTCATCGCGCATGGGGATATCGCCGAGCACTTCAGCGATGGTAGTGCCCCAGTCGAGGTCGCCATTCTCAATAAGTTTGGCGATCATGGTTCCGGTCACCGACTTGGTGATTGATCCCCAGTGGAAAGTGTCATTCGATTGAACCACATCGGCCTGGCCCAGCATTTTCCTGCCACGCACGGCCTGCGCAATGATTTCTCCTTCCTTCATCACACCGATGGCAAGCGCCGGAATTCCGCTCTCATCAATGACCTGTTGGGTAAATGAATCGAGATCAGACCAGTTTTGAGGCACATCGAAGGCTATCCCGACCATCATCGGACCAATCAGGAACGGCTCCTCGTCTTCGAATTGAAACGTCACGCGCACCGGCATGCCGCCATTGACCGGCCGGGCCTCGGCCACGCCGAGAGTGGGTTCCGGAAACTCGATTTCTGACAATTCCAGCCCACCCCAGCGTTCGGCATCGAAACTGTACATCTCAAGACGCGCATCCAGCGGCGCCATGGAATAAGCCTCCCTGGTGCGGTTATCCTTCAGCCAGGCTGCATAGGCATCCGGATCGTTTCCTTTGTATGTCTCGAAGTAATCAACGATGCGCTGCTGCATCACTTCCTGCGCCTCGGGACCCATGGCTGAACCCGCGCTTGTCATCAGCAGCATAAACACCACGAAGAACTGCCTGAACATTATTATCTCCCGTTCTAAAATGTCGGAAAGTAAGACGCACATCCCGCTAAAATCGTCGCAACGATGTAGTGAATATGGAATGAATTCTGTCCTATCCCTGAACAAACAGAATTTCAGTGGGGAGATTCATGTCATATCCGGGAAATGCAGGGCCTTTTCAGAACTTGTCTTTCTTGATTTTCCTGGGCTTGTTCCCCCTATCTTCGGTGCAGGCAGCAGACAAGGATATATAATAAATGGAATCTGACGATGAACAATTCTCTTTCAAAACCGAAGCAATGTTGTCTTGTCTCAATTGTCTTTTCGTTGGGCTTGCTTTTCGCTTCCCAAACGCATGCACAGGATTCGGATATGCATGAGCTAACTACCTTTGCCGAGCGTTACGCAGCAGCTTGGAGTAGCCAGGATCCTCAGCAGTTTGCCTCCTTCTATGCTAAGAATGGTGTGTTGCAGATTAATGACGGTGAACCATCGATAGGACGCGACGCAGTGACAGAGACTGCCCGAAGTTTCATGTCAGCGTTCCCTGACATGGTCGTGAAACTGGTCGAACTTCGTCGAGTCGATGATCAAGTACAGTTTCATTGGCGTTGGACCGGCACGAATACCGGGCCAGGTGGTAATGGAAATGCGGTGGACTTGCGGGGATACGAGCAGTGGATACTGGATGATGATGGATTGATCCTCAAATCTCTGGGCCATTACGATGAGGCTGAATACCAACGGCAGTTAAATGACAGCAAGTAAACCCGCATTCCGCTACTGGCCGGTTGCGGCTAAACGTGCCATACGGAGTGATTGGCGGCTTTCTGCCAGGAGGCAGAAATTCAACAGACGCAAATTTTAACGAGACAGCCTCGGCCGTTAGCGGTAGTCCGTTCAATGTGGATTTATTGGATTTGAAAGACTGCTTTCCGCTCAATTCTGTTGAAAAACACGTCGTAAAAACGATCAATATTGCACTTTAGATTGCGAAGCGATGTCTGTGCTCCGGCTGATGCCGGATTTTGCTTTTTTATT
>JAPHTE010000386.1 GCA_026196445.1 Lysobacterales bacterium | reverse complement strand
TGTGAGGCCGGCCCCGTTAAGACGGCTCGAAGGAAAGGGTAACCCGAAGGGTTGCGGGGCCGGAAGCACACACGGGCAAACCATCGGGTAATTAATGAGGAAAATGTCCGTGCTGCCGTCGCAAACTAATCTGTTGACAGGATCCTTTCTGCCAGCCGTTGATCGGCGACCGAGTCCACGTCTACCGCGGCACGTGGCTCGTCCAGCAGTACGTGGCCGATCCGGCAGCCAGCTTTCTCCGACAGCAAATGCAACGCTTCGGCCAATGGCAAACGGCCAAACGCATAACGCAGCAAGGTGCCAAAACCAAAGTACCGCGCGATCTTCAACGGGTGCTTGCGGTCGTTTTCCAATTGCCGCCAAAATGTCAGTGCCCTGCCGCCCCGAGGTGACAGTATGGCGAACAGGTTGGCGCCGCAGTAGCCGCCTTCAGCGAACTTCAATACCGTGCGCTGCGATTGGGGCCACGCGGTGCGTACCCGCGCGTAAGGCACCAGGCCAATGACGATGTGCACACGGCGTTGCGCTTGGGCCTGGCGGCAGAAATCATCAACGATCGCCGGCGTCAGCAGGGCATGGTCGCCGGAGGTCAGCAGGCAGGGGTAGCGATCCAGCTTCCGCATTGCTGCGAAGGCGCTGGCGGCAGGACCTGCAGCCGGTTCCAGCCAACGGTGCGCCGGGCTCCGGAGCAGCTTGCGCAGTTTTGCATCGCCACTGATAACGTCCGCTGCCGGGCCGCAAACGATGCCGCCACCCACGAAGTGGCTACCTTCAAGGGCGTGCAGAACCCTTTCAAGGCAAGGTTTGCCGGCGACCGGCACCATGACCCCCGCCGATACGTCGAACCTTCGCGCCAGGGGGCTGCCGCCGGGACGTTCACCCGCGAGTACAACGCTGTGGAATATCGGCGTGGGCACGGTTACCTTGCCCCGGCTGGATCAGGATGGTCGAGTAATTGTGACGCGACGGTACTCACTACAGGGCTTTTTCGTACATTCGGTAACGTTTGGTGACCTCGCCGCCGACGCTTTCGATGATATTCCTGACACCATGGTTGTGATCAAGTATCCACGACATTTCAAGCTTTTCCAGACCCTTGGCCGTACCGGCGTCGACTACACCCTTGATGGTCATGTAGGCCAGCGCAGGCCCGAAGCGGGTGTTTTGGTATTGTTGCCTGACACCCATCAATGGCACCCGCGCGGACTTTGGAAACCTGACCTTCAGACGCCATAACAGCTTGGCCCAGCCAAATGGCAACAGGCGGCCGTCAAGATCGGCAATGGCCTCGTTGATGTTGGGCAGCATGACGATGAAGGCTGAGTCCTGGCCGTCGATGGTTGCGATATTGATGAAGTCCGTGGGCACCACCTGCAAAAGTTCTTTGCCGATGTGCTGGAATTCCTCGCTCGTGAAAGGCACGAAATTCCAGTTGTTCTGCCAGGCGTCATTGAAAATATCACGCATGGTTTCCAGCTCGGCGGCGGCGTTTTTACGGTCCAGGTTCCTGACGCTGATCCGTTCGCCACTGCGGTCGATCAGCGCCTGCATGACTCTCGGAATGGTCAGGGTGCCGGAACTCAGTTCGTAGGCGAGCAAATCCTGCACCGGCTCGTAGCCACAGTTTTCTATGGCCGGACCATAATGGGGCAGGGCATGGCCGGTCATGATATAGGGTGGTGTTTCAAAACCTTCGACCAGGATACCCAGGTCCTGGTTGATATTCAGGTTAAAGGGACCGGTAACCTGTTGCATGCCGCGATCACGCAGCCAGTTTTCAGCAACATTAAACAGGCTGGCAAAGACCGCTTCGTCCGGGGCTTCGATCAGGCCGAAGAAGCCGGTTTGCTGGCCGCTTGCTTCGAGGTGCAGTTCATCGATCTGCGCAGCGATACGCCCGACTGGCGCATCGTCACGGTATGCAATCCAGGCCTGCCATTGGGCGTGTCTG
This sequence comes from Lysobacterales bacterium, assembly GCA_026196445.1. Classification (GTDB taxonomy): domain Bacteria; phylum Pseudomonadota; class Gammaproteobacteria; order Xanthomonadales; family SZUA-36; genus SZUA-36. Next base: position 1,593 of record JAPHTE010000386.1, on the reverse strand, counting down.
AAAAATGGATGATTAGGAGAGAAAGCCTGTCGGCGCTCCATGATCAGTGGCGCAATCCAGTGCGGGTCGTCACGGTAAATGGTCCAGGGTACCCGGATGAAGGTGTTGAGGGCCCTCTTGTCACTGACTTCTCTGACTTGTATCGAATGATCGACGGCGATATTCATCGTGTGAACTCCCATCTGTATCTTTGATGATATGTAAGCATGTTACCAAGACTGGTCTGCAAACAGGATATCCTTATCCGGGAAGTTTTTGTATCGCAGAAAATAATTCCAGGTAACGCCCGGCGATACTGAACCAGTCCAATCCGGCGGCAAATTCCCGGGCGGCCGTGGTCAGGCGTTCGCGTTTTTCAGGTGAGTCGGCCAGCTCCAGGATTTCGTTGGTAATACTCAACCAGTCATCACTGATAATAGCCTCGCGTCCATTCACGACCGGAATGCCCTCGATGCCTTTTGCGGTGCTGATCACGGGCAGGTTGGCAGCGAAGCAATCGATGATCTTCATGCGGGTGCCACCGCCTTCACGCAAAGGCACAACAGCCAGGTCGCAGGCTTTCAACCACGGGCCGACTTCGTCGACGCTGCCGGTGAAATGGATGTTGGGGTGCGGAGTTTGCGCCGGCGGGTTGCGACCGATGGCGACAACGTGGAAAGAGCGCTTGGCGCTATTGAGTTGCGGCAGCAGCAATTCGGCAAATACATTGATCGCATCCATGTTGGGTGGATAGGAGAATGTTCCATGGAATGCAATCAGTACAGCGTCGGCCGGCAGACCGAAATCTTCACGTAGCGTCTTGATTGCTGGTAGCGCATAGGGCTCCGGGTCATACCCGTGTGGAATGGTGTGCATGAGTTCAGGTTTTACACCGTCATGAAGTAACCGCGCCCGGTCATTGTCAGATACACACACCACCGCGTCAGACTGGTTGCACAGGCCGACCTCAATGGCGCGCAGGGTCTCGAATTGCATGTCGCTCAATTCCTTCACTTGTGCCTTGAGGCGGGCGTACTCAACGTTGTGTTCAACCAGCACGACGACGGCATTGAGTATGTCCCGGGCTTCGATGCAGGTCTTGGCATAGGCGGGGAATTCCGCCTGCAGGATACCAGGCTGCAGTTTTCTGCCCGCGTAAAGACAGTTCCAGAAAAAGCCCCTGTCGGTCAGCGGCAGGTACAGGAAGGCATTGTTTTGCGGAATATCCTTACTCAGGTGTAAAAGTCGGGCAACCGATCTGGGCAGGCTCAGCAATCTCAACCACAGCGGCAAACGGCATTGTGATTTTTCCCCGTCTTCAAATAACCACCAGTGACGGCGGTCATCACTGACGATACCCACCTTGCGTCCGTGTCTTGACAGTGCCCTGGCCGTTTGGACGATCTTGACTGCAGCGCCATGATCAGAGGGGAAAATATCTCTACGGGTGACGATCAGTACGTTGTCACGCGGTTTCTCATCAGGGTCCGGGTTGAACAACCGGGTCAGTACCAGGTGCCTGAGCAAGCTGGCCTGGCGTTTGATCCGTTCCGGCAACGATGGCTTGCCCAGGGCTGCCGGCGGGTTAGAGCCTCTCATACGAGGCAATTGCGG
>JAPHTE010000324.1 GCA_026196445.1 Lysobacterales bacterium | reverse complement strand
TTCAAAAAAAAGACGGCACGAGGTGCCGTCTTTTCTTCTTGCAGGGCTGAAACGTGACCTCAGTCAGAGCTGTACCTGAACTCGAGCACGTACTCCTGGCCGTTATCCCGTTCGTCGGAGAAGTACCGTCCCGGCGTGTACCAATACCTGGAACGTTTTACGTCGGTCAGGTTGTTGGCCGTGAAGCGGATCTTCATGTGCTTGTTGATCACGTAGTCGAGGTTCAGGTCAACCACCGTGCGGCCGTCTGTCCACTCGTCATAGCGGTCGGCTTCCGATGCTTCCTGGTACATGTAATCCGAACGGTAATTGGCGGCCAGGCGTGCGCCAAATTTCTGTTTCTCGAAATACAGGACCAGGTTACCACTCTTTTCCGATGTGCCACGCAGGGAGATCGGCGTACCGCGTTCAGGTACCACGGCGTCCAACTTGGCGTCCACGTAAGTGAAACTGCCGTTGATGCCAAAGTACTGCAGGAAACTGTCCGTGAAAGTGTCAAACGGAAGATGCCACTGGAGTTCCACGCCCCTGATCGTGCCGCCCTTGGTATTGACCGGGCGCCTGACATCGTACTCGACCATGACGATCGAGCCATCGTCTTGCTTAATTGGTATCAGTTCGGGGCTGCGGCCGTTGGCGATAAAGCTGCCGAGGTCCTTGTAGAACAGGCCGATTGCATAGGAGCCGCCAACTTCTGGATACCACTCCAATATCGCGTCGTAACTGATCGTGGTATAGGGCTGCAGGTTCGGGTTGCCGCCGCTGGCCGTCAGGTCTTCCTGGTCTTCGAGGTCGTTGATCTCGATGCGCGAGGACATGTCGATCGGATCTGGCCGGGTCAGCGCCTTGTTGGCAGCAAAGCGCAGCACCGTCGTTTCAGACGTATCGTAGGCCAGGTTGAAGGCCGGCAACCAATACGCGTAATCGCGGCCGGTCCGCACCTTGGGGTTATCCGGATCGGCCGGTATGAAACTGTCACCCTCGTCTTCACCGACCCAGCCACGGTTGGTCTGCTTGGTCTCGACATAGCGGATACCCATGTTGCCGCGGAAAGGTATACCATCCTCGCCACCCGAGAAATTCCCTTGCAGGTAAAGTGCGGTGTTTTCCTCCGTCACGTCAAATTCACCGCTTTGCAGTGTTTCGAAACCATCGGTGTTGTCATAAAAGGGGTTGAATATCGGGTCGTCGATATCGAGCACGGCAAATGAGTGCACGAAACCGGGCAAATTGACGTGGGACAGGATACCGTCGGCAACCACGGTGCTGATGGCGTTGACATCATAACCCTCGCCACGCGGGCTGTCCGATTTCTGTTGCTGCTTGCGGCTGAAGCTCATCTCGTTCCAGGCGAAGCCAAACATGATCTCGTCGATGATGGTCGCATCGGCATCAGCACCCTCCAGCACCTTGGTGATATCAAACCGGAAACTGGTGTCGTCAGCTTTCTCCCAGGTCGTGGTTTTGCGTATCTCTTCAACGTACTGGTGCGAAACATCCATCGGGTCGATCATGTCGCCGTTAGCGTCGTACATGATCGCGATCGGGTAGCCGCCGGAAATATCATAGGTACCGGTAAATTCGCTCAAGCGGTCCTGGCCGGGGCTGCGGTATCCGGTGTCCAGCCGGGTGCGGAGGCGATCGAGTGTGCGCTTGGTATCCTGGCCGGCGAACCCGAGATCGACCTCGACGGTCCACAGGTCCTTGCTCCAGTCTACGTTAAGACCGCCGACATACACGTCGGACGAGCGTGGGATGCGCCGGTACAGGCCGTTGGCAAACGGCTGCACACGCCGGTCGTCATCGGTGGGTCCGAAGGTATAACCGGTCAGGGTACCCTCGGTGGGATACGCCTGGTCAAAGTTCTCGTCACCATAATCCACGGTCAAAGAGGTCATCACGTGGTCCTGCCTGCGGATCATGTCACCCAGGTTGAACCAGAAACGCTTGTCGTCGCGGGTTTCGTCCTCGTAGCCAGCGGTCCAGTCAAAGTTGATGTCGGCGTTTTCGGTGCGAAATTGCAGACCGGTCACATAGGTATTACGGTCCCTGTAGATTGGCTGTTCCTGGTACCTGACACCGGAGAAATGATTCAGTGCTATGTCGGTGCGCTCCGCCAACGGCGTGCCGTTGACCAGCGTGCCCGCCTCGTACCGCCCGCCATTGTCCGTACCCGGGAAAACTATCAGCCGTTGCGATTCGGCCAGGTTGTCAATGCGGTCTGCCTCGTCAATGGTCGCGCCGAAAAAGATACCGAAAGAATCGCCGAATTTCTTGTTTAAAAACAGGGTGCCGCGGAAACGCGTGTCTTCGAGCAGGTCGTTGTAGGTTCCGCGCCCCATGGCGGAGAAGTAAAAATCATCACCCTTGGGTTTGAAATCCAGGGGCCGGTTGGTGGTCAGGTCGACCTGGCCGCCGATACCGCCCTCGAGCTCGCGGGCCTGGGTGGTCTTGGAGACCTGCGCCTTGGACACGACTTCCGAGGGCATGATATTGAATGTAAAACCACGTGCATCATCACCACCACCGGTTTCGCCACCAGAGCTGGAAAGTGCTGTACGGCCATTGATCGTGGTACGTACGAAGCGTGGTCCGAGACCACGGATGGTAACGCGGTAACCTTCGCCCGCCTCGCGTTCAAGCAACACGCCCGGCACACGCGCCAGCGCCTCACCGATGTTGTTGTCCGAGAACAGGCCGATGTCCTGGGCCGTGATGGCATCAACAACGGACTCAGCCTCCCGCTTGATATCCGCCGAGAACTCCAGGCTGCGGCGGATGCCGGTAACGATAACTTCCTCCAGCACCAGCTCATCGTCGGCTGCCTGGTCATCGGCGTTTTGATCGGTTTGTGCAAAAACCGATGACTGCGCCATCAATCCTGCGGTCAAGGCCACTGCTATATACAGTGCTTTTTGTTTAAGTGGTTTAAAAGTAAAAATCGAAGCTGCCATGCTCAACTCCCACCGGGAATCCGGTTGTGCGTGAATTACATATCTGGTTGATATTGTTATTAATTTTTGCGCTACCCTTGACAATCTTGTCGAATTGACCAGGTCATTGACATAATCTGACGATCAATTGACCTGATCTGACATTACCAATTACACCGGTTTATGCCACCGGTGTCAAGAAAAGTTGTTAGCGTTATCACTCAGACACGAAATAAGAAAAAAAAGCGGCGCATTAAGCGCCGCCTTTCCCTTGCTTG
>JAPHTE010000461.1 GCA_026196445.1 Lysobacterales bacterium | reverse complement strand
TGCGTTGAGCAGGGAATCGGCTCATGGCGTGTCCGGCAATTACGCGATACTGGACCAGGTCGCGGCGCTCGAGTGGGTGCAGCGCAATATAGCGCAGTTCGGCGGTGACCCGGACCGCGTCACCATCGCTGGCGAATCCGCTGGTGGCGTGAACGTGGCGACCTTGCTGGCCTCGCCGCTGGCCATGGGGCTGTTCAGACGGGCTATCATCCAGTCGGGTGGTTTTCCGGGCAAAGCCCGGCTTGCGGATAACGAGGCACTGGGCGTTCGGATCATGCAACACCTGGGTGTTGATCCATCGGCTGACGACAAGCGCGCCCTGACCGACATGCGCGCCCTGGGACCGGAAGACGTCTTCTTTGCATCGAACACGGTTCGCGGCCCGGCCAGTTATGGGCCGGTCATCGACGGCCATGTTCTGCCGGCAACGACGATGGACATCTTTGGTGAGGAAACGGAACACCCGGCCGAGGTGATGATCGGTGCCAACAGCCACGAAGCCAGCCTGTTCATGCCACGCTTTTATGCGCACAAGGAAGGTGGGGTACCGGACGAGGGGGACTACGCACAGGCGCTTGAACTATACACGGGCAACGCTGAAGCGGCGCGGTCAATCAGGCAAATGCTCGATACCGAGACAGACCTGTTCCGGCGCGTCGAGCGCCTGCATACGCTCGGCTGGTTCATTTGCCCCTCTATCGCGGCGGCCAGGCAGCTCGCGGCATCTGGGCACAGGGTCTACTACTATCATTTCAGCCGGGTCCGGGAAGGGCAGAAGACCTGGATTGGGGCACACCACGCGGCCGAGATCATGTACGTTTTCGATACCGGCAACCACGTGCTCCCCAGCAACGCAATCGATCTAACCCTGACCCGGGCAATGGGGGACTACTGGGCCAACTTCATGGCTAAGGGCGACCCGAATGGCCAGGGTCAAGCGCGGTGGCCGGTGTTTGACCCAAAAACCGGCGCTTACATGAACCTGGGAAACGAGCTATCGACCGGTGAGAACCTCGAATCGATGGTGTGTGCAAATATGAAAATACCGTATTAGGCAGATGAGAGACGGTGGCTGAATACCATGAACAACTTTGATTTTCCATATAAAGACGCTGAGTTCCTGCTCAATCATGTCCTTGATTTCGACCGGCTTTGCCTGGAGACGGGCCTGGAAGACGTCAATGGCGAACTGGTCCTGGCCATCCTGGAGGAAGCCATCCGCTTCGGTGGCCAGGTACTGGCGCCATTGAACGAGACCGGTGACCGCCAGGGCGCAAGGCTCGAAGATGATGGTGTGCACGAAACCCCGGGATTTGCCGAGGCATACCGGCAGTTTGTCGACAACGGCTGGGCCGCGCTGGTCGGCGCCGAGGCCTATGGGGGCCAGGCCATGCCCAAGGTCGTCCAGGCGTGCATCACGGAAGTCTGGTACACCGCCAACGTCGCGTTCTCACTGGGTCCGCTGTTGACCACCGGCGCCATCGAGGCCCTCGAAGCACATGCCTCGGAAAACCTGAAACAAACCTATTTTCCCGACCTGGTAAGTGGCAACTGGATGGCGACCATGTGCTTGACCGAGTCTGCTGCCGGCTCCGACCTGGCTGCGGTCACCTGCAGGGCGGTGCCGCATGGTGATCACTACCTGCTCACCGGCCAGAAAATATTTATCACCTGGGGCGACCACCGGATGGCCGACAACATCATCCACCTGGTGCTGGCACGCCTGCCGGACGCGCCTGCGGGCGTGAAGGGCATTTCCATGTTTCTCGTGCCCAAGTACCTGCTCGATGAACATGGCCGGCCGGGTGAGCAAAACGACGTGCATTGCGTGGGTATCGAACACAAGCTGGGCATCCACGGCAGCCCGACCTGCACCTTGAACTTCGGCGACAACGGTGGTGCAGTCGCCTACCTGGTCGGTGAGCCGCACGGTGGACTGATGGCCATGTTCACGATGATGAACGACGCCCGCCAGGGCGTTGGACAGGAGAGTCTCGGCGTTTCCGGGCGCTCGTATCAACAGGCGGCGGCCTTTGCCAGGGAACGCATCCAGGGGACACGTAAGGACGGTTCGCGCTACCCGATCATCGAATTTCCAGACGTGCGGCGCATGCTGATGGTGATGAAATCGGCAACGGAGGCAATGCGGGGCCTGATCTACATCGCCGCTGTCGAGATCGACCGCATGAATGCAGCGCAGACCACCGAGCAGGCCCGCCGGCACGCGGCCCGGACTGGCATATACACGCCCATTGTCAAGGGCTGGATTTCGGAGCTCGCACAGGAAGTCACTTACCTGGGTATACAGGTGCACGGCGGCATGGGGTACGTCGAGGAAACAGGCAGTGCCCAGCACTACCGCGATGCGCGCATCATGAGCATTTACGAGGGTACCAATGGCATCCAGGGTCTCGACCTCGCCGGCCGCAAGACACTGGGTGACAAGGGCGAAGCACTCGATGACCTGCTACGGGAGATTCGGGGCACGGCCGCGGAGATGTCACAAGTAAAAAGTCTCTCGGGAATGGCGGAGCCGCTGCTGGAGGCTACACGACTCGGTCGCGAGGCCATGCAGTGGTTGCTGTCCACAGCACCGAAGGACAGGCATGCCGCCGGCGGCGCCAGCGTGAACTACATGATGCTGATCGGGTACCTGTGCGGTGGCTGGGTCATGGCGAAATCGGCCCTGAAGGCCTCTGAATTGCTGGAAGCCGGCAGTGGCGACGAGACATTCCTGCGGACAAAACTGGTGACGGCGCAATTCTATTTCGACCACCTGTTGCCACGCACGGCAGGCTACTTCAAGCCGATCACCGCAGGCAGCGAGGGCATAATGGCGCTCGCCGAGGACCAGTTTTAGCGGTCAGTAGATCAACGCCGCCGAGTGTGCACCATCGACGGGCAGAACCGCGCCGTTGACAAAAGAGCCAGCCCTGGACGCCAGCATGATGATCGGCCCGACCAGCTCCTCGACCTCGCCCGGCCGCTGTGCGGGTGTGCGCTTCAGGAACGCCTGGCCAGCTTCGGTGTTCAGGAACCCTTCGTTGATCTCGGTGACGAACCAGCCGGGAGCGATGGCATTGACACGGATGTCGTGGCGGGCGAGGTCCAGTGCCATGCTGCGGGTCAATTGCACCACCGCGCCCTTGGATGCGCAGTAAGCAGAAAGGCCAGCCCGGGCACCGAGGCCGAGCACGGAGGCAATGTTGACAATGCTGCCCGGCTTGCCGGCTTTTGCCATGCGCCGGGCGGTCGCCTGGGCCACGTTCCACACGCCCTTGAAGTTGGTGTCCATGACAAAATCCCGGTTTTCGTCCGGCGTATCCAGGAACGCTTGAGAATCGGCAACGCCGGCGTTGTTGATCACGATGTCAGCTACACCGAAACGGCCCTCAGCTGCATCCAGCGCCTGTTCGATGTTGTCCTTGTCGGTGACGTCCATGCGCACCGCCATCGCCCGGCCGCCTTCGGCCTCGATTTCCGAGACCAGTCCATCGAGACGGTCGATACGCCGGGCGGCGGCGATAACGGCCGCCCCGGCCGATGCTAACCCCTTGGCGACACCGTGGCCGATCCCGCTGGAGGCGCCCGTGACCAGGGCTGTGTTTTCGTTCAATGCAAATCGGTCATGGCCCACGTTTGATACC
>JAPHTE010000435.1 GCA_026196445.1 Lysobacterales bacterium | reverse complement strand
TTACGGCACCGGGCCGTACGGCATCATGGGTAACGAGGACGTCGGGCAGATGTCCGCCTGGTACATCCTCAGCTCACTGGGCTTTCACCCGGTGAACGTTGGCGATGGCCGTTACTGGCTGGGCAGCCCACAGTTCGACAAGGCCGTGCTTCGTCTCGATGGGAATTATCACGAGGGCAGGACCTTTACCGTGACCGCCCGCAGTAACTCGGATGAGAACGTATACGTGCAAGCTGTCACGCTGAATGGCGTGGTGCTGCAACGACCCTACATTTTGCATGAAGAAATCACGGGGGGCGGTGAGTTGGTATTCGAGATGGGCGCGGCTCCGAACGAGGCGTTGTGGTCCAACTCATGGAAATGAGTGAAGGGAAACATGACTGAAAAAATATACTCCATTGGTGTGGATGTCGGTGGCAGCCACGTGGCCTGCGCCGCGGTGGATATCGAGCACGGTGAATTGCTGGCGGACACCCTGACAAGGGTGGACGTCGATAGCATGGGTGATGCGGGCGGAATTTTAAGCGCCTGGGCACAGGCTTTAAACGCTACCATCGCGCATATTGATGTCTCCCGCCTGGCCGGTATCGGTTTTGCGATGCCGGGTCCCTTTGATTACCGCAATGGCATATCGAAGATGGAGCACAAGTTTCCTGACCTGTTCGATAAATCCATCGCAGACGAATTGCAGCCTTTGCTCGAGACAACCGGGCCGTTGCAGATGCGATTCCTCAACGATGCAACCTCATTTGCTGTCGGCGAGGCCTGGCTGGGCAAGGGGCGAGGGGCGCGCAAAGTCGTTGCGGTTACGCTTGGAACGGGTTTCGGTTCGGCATTTATCGATACTGGCGTTCCGATCGTGGAGCGCGATGACGTTCCCCCAGAAGGCTGCTTATGGCATCTGCCATATCGGAATGGAACAGCCGATGACTACTTCACGACACGCTGGTTCATGCGTCGATACGAAGCGGTTAGTGGTCACCGGATAAGAGGTGCGCTGGACGTGGCCGAACGGGCCCGTAGTGGTGATAGTGCTGCAGATGACACGTTTCGACACTACGGGCAGTGCCTGGGCGAATTCCTTGCCCCATGGCTGCAAAAATTCGGGGCGGACCTGGTCGTGCTTGGCGGTAATATCTGTGGCGCCTTTGACCTGTTTGGCCCGGCGCTGCAGTCACGTCTCGCGGCGGCGGGCGCGGGTACTGGCGTCGAAGTGAGTTCGCTGGGTGAAAACGCCGCAATGATCGGGGCCGCCCGCCTGCTCGATGATCCATTCTGGAAACAGGTCAGCAACCAACTACCAAGGATTTAATATCATGAATAAGAAAATTGCCTATTGGTCCGTCGTCGTCGCCGCATCCGGATTCCTGTTCGGATTTGATACTGCAGTCATTTCAGGCGCTGACCAGCCATTGCAGCGCCTATGGGGCGCGGGTGACCTGTTCCACGGTTTGTTCATTATGTCGTCGGCCCTGTGGGGTACGGTGATCGGTGCGTTGTTTGGCAACATCCCGGCCGAGCGGCTCGGCCGCAGGACATCGTTGATCGTCATCGGCGTTTTGTACCTGGTTTCGGCGCTTGGCTCAGCCCTGGCGACTGATCCCTACATCTTCTCTATCATGCGCTTCATCGGCGGCCTGGGTGTCGGCGCGTCTTCGATCGTGGCACCAGCGTTCATCTCGGAGATTGCGCCGGCCCGCTACCGTGGAAGGCTGGTGGCCCTGTACCAGTTCCAACTGGTTTTCGGCATCCTTGTCGCTTTTTTCTCCAATTACGCACTGTCCGAGTTCTTCGGGCTGAGCTGGCGCTGGATGCTGGGCGCAGAAGCGGTGCCGGCAGCGGTTTACCTGCTGCTCGTGCTGGGCGTTCCGGAAAGCCCGCGTTGGTTGCTGCTGCGCAAGAATGATGAAAAACGTGCGCGTGAAATACTGGCATATTCAAACCCCGGCAAGGTCGACAGCGTCATTGCAGATATTCGCCATGCACAAGGCGAATTCCGGCAAGACCAGTTGTTTACGCGGGCCTATAGTTTCCCTGTGTTGCTGGCCTTCCTGCTGGCCGCTTTCAACCAGCTCTCGGGTATTAATTTCATCATCTATTTCGCGCCCAGAGTCTTCGAGCTGGCGGGTCTGGACGCCAGCTCGGCACTGCTGTCCACAGCTGGCATTGGCCTGGTGAACCTGGTGACGACGCTACTGGGC
>JAPHTE010000172.1 GCA_026196445.1 Lysobacterales bacterium | reverse complement strand
CGGGTACGGCAACATGGACAGGCAATAATATTTCTCCTTGCCGGGGTCTTCGGCAACTTCAAAGGTCTTGTCCTGCTCCCAGCGTTGCTGAACACGCTGTTCGATTTCCAGCGGGTTATAAGGTGTCTGCTCCATGTCGTATGCGGCCTGATATGTAGTTTTTAATAATGAATGCGAAGCATAACCGACCCATTGAGGACAAAAAAGACCAGCGGATGATTAATAGCTCAAGCCGGTGAAATTCAGGCGGAATCGTGGCTTGGACGATTGCCGGCTCACTACCAGTCTGCGCCCTTTATCCCAATATGGAAAACGACGTCTGACGCAGTATCAACCACAATATCTTCACTAACAGCCAGGTCCAACATCCAGTGTTTACCCAGGCGAACGGCACCACCAAATACCAATTGCGCCGATTCATTACCCAGCTCGGTTAAAGCGCTATCGTAAAACGCAGTGTGGGCATCCAGTTGAAGCTTGAGACTAAAATTCTGTGTGGCCAGCCAACCAAGGGTTAAAGAACCGTATGCCACCCAGTCTTTCCGCTGCTGGTCAAGCACTTCTCCGCTACCCATCCACAACAAACCAGCACTGCCGTGCCAGGTCAGATTGTATTTCTGCATCAGGCTTTGGTCGGTGAAGTTTATACTTGCAGCAATGTCGGTGGACCCTGAACCCAGTAACTGCTCGGCATCACCTGTTGGCAGTTTCACCAGGGTTCGCAATACCCATTGCCGCTTTTCATTTGCCGCCAGTTGATACCCCAGCCTCAGGCGAACATCACCGATACCGCTCTGGGATTCAGTAACCGCTGCCAGCATCTGGCCATTCTTTCGGTATGAGTAGTCCAGTTGGTCACGGGGATAATTCGGCCTGTTGCCGGTGGGAAGACCCCAAAAGTCATGCCACCTCTCGATCAAGCCATCAAGGCTGCCGCGTTTATGGCCAAGGTAAGGAACATCAATTCCCATTTCGATATCATCGGTCAACCCATAACGCACCTGCAGGTTGGCCCGGTGTGTCTCACCATCAATCGAGACAGCTTCATCGACCTGATTGCCCACTGCAAAGTTGCTTGATACATCGAGTTGCAAACCTGTACTGAGCTCACCAACCGAGGTCAGCTCAGCACTCTGCGCTGCAGGTAAACCGTAAATCTGCACGAAGGGATTTTGGTTAGTGGTAACAAAGGGATCTACCAGTTTGTCTGCTAACACCAACGGACTCATGATCAGGCCCAGCAATGACCACAGAACTGAGTGAAAGGTCGTCATATGAATTACCTGGTTCCTATGAAGAATGGGGTTACTTGCTCCGGATGTAATCCAGTATCGCGTCAAGCCCATAGCCGGCCGGAACACCCTGACTACTGTCCTCCAGGGCCGGTTGGATTGCACTGGCGACCACCTTGCCCAATTCGACGCCGAACTGATCAAAAGGATTGATATCCCATACCACGCTTTCTACGAATACCTTGTGCTCGTACAGGGCCAGCAACTGGCCGAGGTTGAAGGGGGTCAACTCGTCGAGCAGGATGATCTCTGACGGCCGTTCGCCCGGCATCTGCCGGTGCGGGTCGGTCACGTCCTCCGCGGTGCCTGTCGCCAGCGCGGTAGCCTGGGCCAGCATATTGGCCAGCAATGCGGCGTGGGCCTCACCGTCATCGTGATCCGGTCTTATGGCCGCTACAAACGTCAGCGGTACGATGTCAGTACCCTGGTGGAACATCTGGAACAGGGAGTGCTGGGCGTCGGTGCCCGGTTCGCCGAACAGCACCGGGGAAGTCGCGTGTTCAACAGGTCTGCCCTCGCGATCGACCGACTTACCATTGGATTCCATCACCAGTTGCTGCAAATAGGAAGCGAGAGATCGCAGGCGGTAGTCGTAGGGGATCACGACCTGCGCAGGATAGCCACAGACGTTGCGGTGCCAGATGCTGGTCAATGCAGCCAATACCGGCAGGTTGGCGCGCGGCTCAGCCTGCTGGAAGTGACGGTCCATTTCGGCCGCGCCACGCAGGAATTCCCTGAAGCGTTCAACACCCATTACGGCAGCCGCTGCAAGACTGACCGCTGACCACAGCGAATAGCGTCCACCGACCCAATCCGGCAGGTACAGGCTGTTGGCAGGTGACACACCGAAGGCATCGACCGCCTGCTGGTTGCCACTGACTGCGAACAGACGGTATGACGCCTCTGTGCTACCGATTGCCTGTTCCATCCATTGCTTCACCCTGCGCGCATGCAACAGGGTTTCGCCGGTGGTGAAGCTTTTGGTCACGACAATGACGGCTGTCTCGGCAGGATTCAGCCTGGCCAGCAGGTCGTTGCGTAAATGGGCATCCACCGAGGACAGGAAGTGGACCTGCACGGACGAGTCGTTGCCCAGTGCCTCGATCAACAGGCGCGGTCCCAGGTACGAACCGCCGATGCCGATATGGACAATGTGTTTCACAGGCTTGCCGGGCCGGTCCGGCAGGTGTCCGGCGGCAAACGCACCAGCAAATTCGAACATCCGTTCACGGGTCGCGATGACCTGTTCTTTGCTTTCAGCGTCAATCACGCTCAGCAGGCTGTCGTCGCGCAGGGCCATGTGCAGTGCCGGCCGGTCTTCGGTGGCATTGATATTGCCCCCGCAGAACAATTTTTGGCGGGCTTGATCCAGGCCGCTTGCCTCCGCCAGCACCAATAGCTTTCCGAGTGTGGCCTGATCCAGGCTTGTGCGGGAGAAATCCAGCAGCACCCCGCTTGTCTTTGCACTGAACAGATCAAACCGCCCGGACTCGGTAAGACGCGCGGACAAGGGTTTTTGTGAAGCATTTATGTTGTATTTGTGCAACATTTGGAAAATTTCCCGCCTTCTGGTGTGTTTACACCCATTCAATGACTGGTCTTTGCATGGCTGGGAACAACCCTCCGTCAGCCCTGTGCGATATTGTATCCGTTCTGTTTATACGTGCACCAGACCGTTGCTTTCAGGTCCAGATGAAAAGTTTTAAATATATGAATATAAACGTTTTTTATTGTTGTTTTATTAAATTTCGTCGACCATAAAAAATGCCCTTCTCCGGTCTGGGAGAAGGGCATATTTTGGAGTGATGTATCCGTCTTTTCGCGCCCTGCGATCTTGATAGGTGTTGCAGTCTTACCAAGATTGGTTGTAATAATACCACTAACTTGGATAAATGCAACCTTTTCCGGACAAAAAAACAACAAATATTTTCCTTGCTCCATTCTGGCGGCAGATGCTGGAAATGTCATCATGAGGGCGTGTATACGGTCTCAGGACGCCTGCCCGTCCTCCAGGCGAATGATGCCGCTACGATCGATATTCTGCAACAATTTACCCACGGTGCCACGCCCGGGGATATCCAGTGACCTGTCCAGTTCTGCCAGCGGAACCAGTACAAACGCCCGCTCATGCATACGTGGATGAGGAACTTCCAGGTGGTCCAGTTTGAACCGCTCACTGCCATATAAAAGCAGGTCGATATCGATTACACGCGGACCCCAGCGCCGGGCACTGCGGACACGCCCCATGCTGTCTTCGATCCCCCTTGTCCCGGCGAGTAAATCAGCTGGCGCCAGGCTGGTTTCCAACTGCGTGACGGCGTTGACGAAATCGTCCTGATGCTCGTCACCCCAGGGTGGCGTTCGGTAAAAAGACGACGTCGCGATGATCACGGTCCGATCCAGCTTTGCCAGCTGATCCAGAGCCTCGTTCAGCCTGGCCACCGGGTTTTGCTGATTACTGCCAAGACCCAGCCACGCGTACATGATCAGTCAAACTCAATTCTTGGATGCAGCTGCGCTACGTCGGCCACGACGCCTTGGACGGCGCCGGGTATTGTCGTTGTGGCGCTTTTCCGGGCCAGTGTTGAGTTGCACGCCTTTTTGCGCTTCGGTCCAGTGGTCGCAGAGAGCCTTCAGTGATTCATCTTCCTCCGCCCTGAGCAACAGAAAGTCGTAAGCGGCCCGGAACCGCCGTTCCCTCATCAGGCTCTTGGCGCGACGACCGTGGGTATTGTTAAACCGCGGCTGCATGGTCCAAATCTGGTGCGTGACGGCGCTGAAACGGCGTGGCACGGCCGTTTGCTGCGCCTGTGCCGACAGTACCTCGTCGGACGCCTGGGCCAGTGCCAGGAACTCACGCATCCCCTCTTTCTGCAGTTCATCGGCGCGCTTGCGTACGGGGTGCCACAAAATCGCAGCCAACAGGAAGGCCGGAGTTACCGGTTTTTCCTCGGCTATGCGCTGGTCCGTGTTGCGCATGGCGGTATCCATCAACGGGCCCGTTTTTGCCTTGCCCGTATTTCCCTTGCGCTCCAGGACCGGAAACAAGGCCCGGGTCAGGCCAAAGCGCTGCAATGCTTCCAGGGTCCGGGCTGCGTGGCCGGTCATGAACAGCTTGCAGACCTCCTCGAACAAACGCGCCGGTGGGATATCTCCCAACAACGGCGCCATCTGGGTGATCGGCGCGATGGTTTTTTCATCCGGTTCCACACCCAGCTTGGCGACAAAACGCGCCGCACGCAACAGGCGCACCGGGTCTTCACGGTAACGCGTTTCCGCGTCGCCAATTAACCTCAGTTTCCGCTCTGACAAGTCCTTGAAACCACCAACAAAGTCCTGGATATCCCCGCTGACGGGGTCAAGGAACAGGGCGTTGATGGTGAAATCGCGGCGTACGGCATCTTCTTCCAGGCTGCCCCAGACATTGTCACGCAGGATACGGCCGTTATCGTGGACGTGGTCGTCCTCATCATCGACCTGCGGGCCGCGGAAAGTCGCGACCTCGATCAGGGTTCCACCAAGACGCACGTGGGCCAGTCGGAAGCGCCGGCCAATCAGCCGGTAACGCGGGAAAACCGTCTTGACTTCCTCGGGTATGGCATCGGTCGCGACATCGTAATCCTTGGGTACCTTGCCCAGCAACAGGTCGCGCACGCTGCCACCAACGATATAGGCCTCGTATCCTTCTTCCTGCAGACGGCGCACCACCTCGGTCGCGTGCGGACAAAGTTGTTGCACGGCAATGCCATGTTCCTTGAGAGGAATAACAGTATGATTAGAAGCCATCTTAATGATATCAATACGTTCCGCGGCCAGTGATTTTTCGATCCGGTCGCGCAAACGCGACGCAGTCGTACCCGTTGTACTTCAAGGAGCGTTTGTGCCATCCGGGCGGAAAATCACTGGCCGCCCATCGGGTTATGGCCCATTTTCTCGATTGCAGCGTTGAGCCACGGCACCCGTAGGCCATGCCACTGTGACCCGTGGCCCGCCTTGCACTCAAAAAAATGGGCCAATAACGGGACGCAAGGGTGTCATTAAGATGGCTTCTTGTAATATCTGGTCCCTGATCTATAGGTAAATATATGCGCTCAACGGCAATGCTGGTTGAACATTGTGATCGGGGTAGTTTAACATGACCAAGCTGTTGCAATAACAGCCAAACGCTCCCTTCGTCTAGCGGTTAGGACGCGGCCCTCTCAAGGCTGAAACAGGGGTTCGATTCCCCTAGGGAGCGCCATGCCATGTTTATTATCAATAACTTATAGTATATTTATGAAGGTATAAGCCTACTCGTAAGCCTATAAAATGCCCACTTTCGGTTGCGGTTTCAACCGGTCAATGCAACACCTAATCTCTAAATACAGAAAAGAGGATGTTGTAAATGAGAAAGTACAGGCCAAGGATTTACCACACCGAAGCAGACAAGGTGCTGATGTGGGATCGCTGGTGCGCTTCAATTGAACGATGGGTGTGAGTGGTTATTTGGTGCTTTGATTTCTACATGAATATAGCGTTTATTTTGCTCATACTCCCCAATCGAACTCGACCGTAACCGGGCATGATCTTTAACTTCCTGCGGTGTGAGGGTACTGAGCCAGCACCTTGTTCACGGATGTGTATATGGCATTGCGCAGTTGCTGCGCCACCTTGTCGTTGACATCGACAACAGCAACGCCCTGCCATACGATTCGGCGCTGTTGGCTGTCAACGAAATCGATAAATACTGAAGCTTCGGTAGTCATGGTCGCCACCTTGCCGGTGGAAACACCCACGCCCACGGCGGAACCATAGTAAGCACCACCCGGACGATTGTAATAGGCACCGGTCATGTAGGGCGCGGTGTACGACCGCATTTTGACCTTATCATCACCCCGGATCGTAACGTTGATCAGCAAGTCAGGGTTATCTGATAGCCGGTAACCACGCTGCGCCAATTCGTTGCTGATCGAGGCCCGGAAATGCTCACCAAAAACGGGGGAATTGTATCCGCCTTCGATACCCAACGGGTCGAAAAAGCCGTAGCTGGTGTAGCGGCTGAAGTCCGCGGCCGGGTCAAT